>JAYTMW010000502.1:0-15278 GCA_043728105.1 Saprospiraceae bacterium
TTGAACCATGCACGAGCGAAAGCATCCGCTAATTCATTAGGATTTTCAAAGAAACGTCTTGAAATAGGCTCATAAATTGGATCTTCTCTCAAAGCGATGTCAGTCGTTAGCATAATTGGCGTATGGCTCTTTGACGGGTTATGAGCATCAGGCACCGTACCTAATCCGCCACCATTTTTAGGTTTCCATTGATGCGCACCCGCTGGGCTTTTAGTCAATTCCCACTCAAAACCGAAGAGGTTTTCAAAGTAATTGTTGCTCCATTTAGTCGGCGTAGTCGTCCATGCGCCTTCGAGACCACTCGTGATTGTATCACCTGCGTTACCCGTTCCGAACGTATTTTTCCAACCTTGGCTTTGTTGCTCAATGCTTGCTCCTTCGGGTTCTGCACCAACATATTTACTTGGGTCAGCCGCACCGTGCGTTTTACCAAATGAATGACCACCCGCAATGAGCGCAACCGTTTCTTCATCATTCATCGCCATGCGTCCGAATGTCTCACGGATGTCACGAGCCGACGCAATAGGGTCAGGATTTCCGTTAGGGCCTTCTGGATTAACATAAATTAAACCCATTTGAACTGCACCAAGTGGATTTTCCAACTCACGATCACCTGTGTAACGTTTGTCTTCTAACCATTTGCCTTCTGAGCCCCAATAAATATCTTCTTGTGGCTCCCAAACGTCTTCACGTCCGCCAGCAAAACCGAAAGTTTCAAAACCCATTGATTCTAAAGCACAATTGCCCGCCAAAATCATCAAGTCCGCCCAAGAAATTTTACGACCATATTTTTGTTTGATAGGCCATAATAATAAACGAGCTTTATCAAGATTTCCGTTATCGGGCCAACTGTTGAGTGGCGCAAAACGCTGTGTGCCAGAGCCACCACCACCCCGTCCGTCGGCAATGCGGTAAGTACCCGCACTGTGCCACGCCATGCGAATGAAAAATGGGCCATAATGACCATAATCAGCTGGCCACCAATCTTGAGACGTGGTCATCAAATCGAAGATGTCTTTCTTTACAGTAGGCAAATCGAGGGAATTAAACGCCGCCACATAGTCAAAACCCTTCATCGGATTTGACAAAGAAGAATGTTGACGTAAGATGTTTAACCTCAACTGATTAGGCCACCAGTCACGGTTTCTTGGGCCAGCACCAGCACTTTGCTTTAACACACCACTTGAAAATGGACATTTGGCTACGCCGTTACCATTTGTAGATGTGCTTGTTTGATTCATATTTTCCATAATTGATAATTTTACATGATTTAAAACTCAAAATTACAAAAATTTTTAAGATAATTCATATCTATAAATCCTATTTAGTTATAGTTAAAACCTATTAACTTTCGGTTTGTGAAGACTGTTGTTTTTTGAAATTTGTAAATGATTGATAATGAGAAAATTGTGTCAGAAGGATCGAAATACTGAGGGGTACTAAAGAACTTTTATAAATTTACATTAAACAAATTATCTTTACAAAAAAAACAATAAGATGAATTTAAAAAGAGGGTACTAAGTAACGAGTAAAAAATAACATGGTCAATTTGTAGTTTTTTTTGAAACACATAGGCACATAGGACACATAGCTTTTTAGGAATATTTTTCATAACTCGTTGAAAATCAAATAATTATACATTTTTCTATGTGTCCTATGTGCCTATGTGTTTCAAAAAAATGACCTATTTATTATTTGCTCGTTACTAAGTAGCTATTTTTGTTACCAATATTACACCATGCTGTGGCTTTTGATTAGGTATTTATTGGAAATTAACTTAAAATATTAAAATGTCTAAGCAAAAATTACTTTTTGTTTGTAGCCAAAACAAACGCCGCAGCTTAACCGCCGAAAAAATGTTTTTAAACAATCCGGATTTTGACGTAAAATCAGCGGGGACTGAGACTAATGCTCGGATTAAAATTACGTTGGGTATGATTCGTTGGGCGGACGTGATTTTTCTCATGGAACGCAAGCATCGGGAACGCCTAAAAGCGCATTATCCCGAAGACATAAATCCCAGAATCAGAAACAAGCAAATCATTACCTTCAATATTCCAGACAATTATACATTCATGCAAGCTGAATTAATCGAAATTTTGGAAGACCATTTGGCTGAATATTTCGATTTTTAGTATCCAGCAAAATTGAAATAGTGTGATGTCGAATAAAATTTTCAGACTATTATCCAACAAAAAAAATCACCCCCTCAGTATTTGGGCGTTTTTTTCTTAAATTTTATTTGAAACCCTAATTTGCACGCACCAATTTTTGATTATCATTCATTCGGTTAAAAACCAAATTTTGACCAATCCATTCATACATCCAAAATCCTCTTACTTTGAGAACGCTGTTGTTTTCTAAACGACAAACTGAACGAAATGTATTCCCTGTGTTTGGGTCATAAATATGACCCTTATTCCATTCATTGTCCCTTTTAAAATTGAGTCCATTCAGAACTTCCATACCCAACCACGGTCGAGTGCGCAATGATGTATTAGCGTTTTTATTATCCGTATAATCACTCATTTTTGTGCCATCAAAACACTTAAACCAAATGACTTTTGCTTTAAATTCTTCTTTAAATTTATAAATTTCAACAGCAAGGTCTTTTTCAGCATTCATCCACTTGCCGAGAATGGCATCTTGTGGGTTGTTTTGTGCTTCTGTTATTGATGCAAGGTTCATCAAAAAGAAAACAATAATTACTTTTTTCATAGTTTCGATTTTTTTTTATTTTAAACAAAAATCGAACTACAATATCACAATTCTATCACCTTGGATTTTAGATGAATTATATGTCAAATAAAAAAAGCACCCCCTCAGTATTTGGGTGTGCTTTTTTATAAATTAAATAAATTCAATATTTATAAAACATTTAAAATTAATGCGTTACCAACTTAGCCGCTTTATTTTTCTCCAAAACAGCCTTATAATCACGTGGATAAACTTTCACAAAATATTGTTTAAAATTGTTCCAATCTTGCAAAATACCCAACGCTTTTGGGCTGCCTGTATAACGGAAATGATCCCGCACCATGCGGCGAATTATCTCAAAATCTTCGTCTTCCATGACCGAAATATCCGCCATATCGTTGTTAAAAAGTCCTTCAAAAGTTTTGTTGATATTGTAAACATAGGCGATGCCGCCTGACATGCCTGCGCCAAAATTTTTGCCCGTTTCACCCAAAACAACCACCGTGCCGCCTGTCATGTACTCGCATCCGTGGTCGCCCACGCCTTCCACAACAGCCTTCGCACCCGAGTTGCGGACGCAAAAACGCTCGCCCGCCATGCCCATAATGTACGCCTCGCCTGACGTGGCACCGTACATCGCCACGTTGCCAATAATGATGTTTTCGGAAGGATTAAACGTGGCTTTTTCATCGGGCGAAACCGCAATTTTGCCGCCCGAAAGCCCCTTGCCGAAGTAATCATTTGACTCGCCACGAAGGATAAATGTGATGCCTTTGTTCAAAAATGCCCCAAAAGATTGACCCGCCGAACCGTTGAAACGATAGGTCAAAGTATCATCGGGCAAGCCTTTTCCTTTGTATTTTTTTGACACCTCATAACTCAACATAGTACCCGTGGCTCTATCGGTGTTTTTTATGGTAAAAACAGAAGAATATTCTTTGCCCGTTTTGAGCGTATTTTCCGCTTGTTTGATGAGTTTTCTATCCAAAACAGCTTCCAAACCGTGGTCTTGCGCAATGGTTTTGTATTGTCCCACGGACTCATCGGCTGGTTCTTTGTAGAGAATTGGCGACAAATCAACGGCTTTATATTTCCAATGTTTTAAGTCTTTTTTCAACTTCAACATTTCCACTTTTCCGACCATTTCGTTGATGGTTCGGAAGCCCAATTCCGCCATTATTTCACGCAAATCTTGGGCTAAAAATTCAAAGAAATTGATGACGTGTTGTGGGTCGCCCGTGAATTTTGCCCGCAAATCTGGGTCTTGCGTGGCGATACCAACGGGGCAAGTATTAACATGACATTTACGCATCATAATACAGCCTTCCACAATCAACGCTGCCGTGGCAACGCCCCATTCTTCTGCGCCCAACAAAACGGCAATCGCCAAATCTCGACCTGTGCGCAATTGACCATCCGTTTGGACGGTCACACGGTCACGCAACTTGTTTTTCACGAGTGTTTGGTGGGTTTCAGCCAAACCCAACTCCCACGGAAGCCCCGCATGACGGATGCTGCTCAAAGGCGATGCACCCGTGCCACCATCGTAGCCCGCTATCAAAATTTTATCCGCTTTTGCCTTCGCCACGCCCGACGCAATGATGCCAACACCCGCTTTTGACACGAGTTTTACGTTAATATCTGCCTTCGGATTGCTGTTTTTTAAGTCAAAAATCAATTGTGATAAGTCTTCAATCGAATAAATATCGTGGTGCGGCGGCGGCGAAATCAAGCCCACGCCTGGCGTACTGTGACGCACCCGACCAATCCAATCATCCACTTTATACCCTGGCAATTGTCCGCCTTCGCCTGGCTTTGCGCCTTGTGCCATCTTGATTTGAAGCTCTTCCGCTTGACTCAAATAGTAAGAAGTCACGCCAAAACGACCCGAAGCGACTTGCTTGATGGCGGAGCGTTCCCAATCACCATTTTCTTTTACTTCATAACGAATTTCGTCTTCACCACCTTCACCCGAATTGGAACGACCACCAATACGGTTCATCGCAATCGCCAAAGTGGAATGGGCTTCGTGCGAAATTGAGCCAAAAGACATTGCACCCGTGGCAAAACGTTTGAAAATATTGTCCGCCGATTCCACTTCTTCAATCGGCACGGGGTTGCCTTTTCGGAAAGTCAAGAGGCCCCTCAGTGTCAGAGCCTGTTCGTCTTGTTTATTGATGACTTCTTTGTATTTTTTATATACTTCATAATCATTTGTGCGGGTCGAAACTTGCAAAAAGTGGATGGATTGTGGGTTCAAAGTGTGCGCCTCTCCCCTACGTTTCCATTGATAAATGCCCCCTTCTTCAAGCTGTTTGTCTAATCCCAAAGGCGCATCGGCGTAGGCCAAACGGTGTTTTGTCAAAACTTCTTCCGCCAAACCATCGAATCCAACACCTTCTATGCGAGACACACTTCTGTAAAAAGCATAATCAACAACCTCTGAATTGAGTCCCAAAATCTCAAAAATTTGCGCACCTGCGTAGGACTGTAAGGTAGAAATGCCAATTTTTGACATCACTTTCAAAAGTCCTTTGCCAACGGCTTTGCAATATTTATCAATCGCATATTCTACGGAATGACCATTATGCTCACCCCCCTCAGTATCCACGATGTTTTTGACCGTCGCAAAAGCCATATAGGGACAAACCGCTTGAACGCCAAAACCGATGAGCGTAGCCGCATGGTGCGTTTCCCAAATATCGCCCGCCTCAACAACGAGTGAGCATTTGGAACGCAAACCTTTTTTTATCAAATGATGATGCACCGAACCAGCCGCTAACAAAGACGGAATGGGCGCATTGAGCATATCCGCCGCACGATCACTCAAAATCAAAATATTGGCACCTTGACGCACCACATTTTCAGCATCGGCACAAACTCTATCCAAAGCGGCTTTTAGTTTGCCTTTTTGTTGCTCGGCTTCAAAAGTTATATCGAGCGTTTCGGATTTGAAATGCTTGCTTTTGATGTTTTTTAATTTATCAATTTCTTCATTTTTCAAAACAGGATGCTCCAAACTGATGAAGCGAGCCGAGCGTTCCGTTGGCACAAGTATATTATCGCCGCCCTCCGTCAATTTCACGTGCAAAGACATCACAGAGCGTTCCCGAATTGGGTCAATTGGCGGGTTGGTCACTTGCGCAAAAAGCTGTTTGAAATAGCTACTCAAATGTTGCGCACGGTGGCTCAAAACAGCCAACGGCGTATCCGCACCCATCGAGCCAATCGCTTCGTCGCCTTTGCCCATTGGGCTGATTAAAACTTTCAAATCTTCTTTGGTGAAGCCAAAAAGTTGTTGTTTTTCGATGAGAAATTTATCATCGAGCGCAGTAAAATCCCCCCCCTCAGTATTTTGAGCTGTTTTTAGGTCTTTTATCAGAACTTTATTGGTTTTTATCCAAGTAGAATAATCTCTGTTTTTACATATAATATTTTTCACATCTTCATCACCTATAATACGGTGTTCATCCAAATCGGCAATCAACATTTTGCCTGGTTGCAAGCGACCTTTCATCACCACTTTTTCTTGTGGCACTTCCAAAGCACCTGCCTCAGAAGCGGCTATTAAAACATCGTCGCTTGTCAAACAATAACGCAACGGACGCAAGCCATTTCTATCCAAAGTTGCCCCAACCACGATGCCGTCGGTGAAGCAAATTGCGGCTGGGCCATCCCACGGCTCCATCATGCTTTCGTGATATTCGTAGAAGCCTTTTTTGTGTTCATCCATGAGGTCATCATGCTGCCACGCTTCGGGAATCATCATCATTAGAGCGTGGGGCAATGAGCGACCATTCATTACTAAAAATTCTAATACATTGTCGAAATTGGCAGAATCCGACAAGCCATCGCCGAGAACTGGAAAGAGTTTTTCCAATTCATCTTTTGAGAAAAGTGGCGATTCCATGGTACTTTCCTTTGATTTCCACCAATTTATGTTGCCCATGACGGTATTTATCTCGCCATTGTGCGCCACGTAACGGAAAGGCTGCGCCAATTTCCATTTCGGAACGGTGTTCGTAGAAAAACGAGAATGAACCAACGCAATCGCTGATTTCAAATCAACATCATGCAAATCGGCGAAATATGGGCGCACTTGATGCGTCGTCAATTGCCCTTTATAGATAATTGTTTTATACGAAAAAGAAGGAATATAAAAATGGTCTATTGCCTGTGGGTACGTCTGATGAATCTTGTGCGTAGCGTATTTGCGCAACACATAAAGGCGGCGTTCCAACCAATAACGGTCGGGCGGCGTTTGGCGTGGTTTCACAAAAACGTGTTCGATGCGAGGCTCAACGGAGACGGCGGTATCGCCCAAATCTTCGTGGTCGGTCGGTACTTTTCGAGAGCCTATCAAATCAAACTCCATTTCATCTATGTAGTCATCAAGCAAGGCTCGACACTGATTTCGCAAATTTCGGTCTTGCGGAAAAAACACAACAGCTACCCCATAATCCCCAAAAGCGGGCAATGTAAACCCATTTTCACGGGCTTTTTTCACAAAAAAATCGTGTGGCGTTTGAATCATAATACCTGCGCCATCGCCCGTGTTAGGCTCGCATCCACACGCTCCACGATGCTCCATGTTGGTCAGCATTTTGAGTGCGTCTTCCACGAGTTCATGCGATTGGATACCTCTTAAATTAGCGATAAAACCCGTTCCGCACGAGTCTTTTTCAAGTTGTGGCACATATAATCCTTTGGTTGGTTTTTGTTGATTATCTAACATCTGATTTGCCATAGTGTGCTTTATCATATTTTTAATTTGTTCAAAGATACCCCCTCAGTATTTTGCAAAAAAAAAGGAAATAATGAGGCAGATTTTTTTCATAAATTGGTCATAATAATAGGTGGGAGTACAAATCTCGTAAAATGTAGATTAAAGACAAAATTGAATTGCTTGAAATTACGATTTTCAAGGCATTTTTAAGCATTTACCCCATTCATTTTAAGAACAAAAATAAGATAAAATAGTTTTTAGTGTTTTATTTATACTAAAATAATGTTTTATTTAAAAATATTATTTGGAATGGGCAATAGTTGAGGGTTCTGACAAAATGGGGGATTTAGGGTTTGTTTTTTCTATAAAAAATAAAAAAAAGGGGTAACACTTTTGATGTGATACCCCCTCAGTATTTTTGTATTGTTTTACAGTTTTCAATTATTTTCCTCATACCAATATCCAAACTCTCCAAAAATCGTCTTCGGAGAATACATCGGCGATTTCCAAAATTGAGCAGGATTGACGCTTGCAGACCACGTATTACTCACTATTGGTTCAGCCCCTTTTCTATCTGTATAAATAAGACATCTACATTTAGTTTTAAGCAAGCCTTGATACACAGGTAGCTCAAAATCCCAAAAATACTGAGGGGGTAAACCAATCTTCACTTTTTCCGTTTTAAGCTCTTTTTCATAAGGTGTCAAACCTTTTTTGAAGCTAATGTTACGCCAAACACCTTGTTCATCTTGCGCTTGAATCACTACATCAATACAGTTTTCATTATAATCAAAAAAAAGCGTGTCATTTGTTGAGTTCATCAATTGCGCTTTTATGAGTGTCCGCTGTCTTTTTTCATCTACAAAAGTATCGGTTTCTGAAAAGCGTATTTCAGCTATTTGCTTTGTTACATCTACACCTTTTACGATTTTTTTATAGTAGTTACAAACACTTATTTCACCAAATCTACTACGCTTTTCCCCTTCCCAATTTGTGTCATCTACTTTAATTTTCCATTCGTCTTTACTGTAAAGATTATGGCTAAATGAAGCCGTTTTTTTAATATTTTGTGGCTTTTTTACCGCATTTTCATTTTCTCTCAACCCTGTAACATTGCCTTTTATGTCAATTAAACCATTTTGTGAACCATCTACGGTAGTAAAATTAAATTTATTGAACGAAGTACCCATCGGAAAAATGTGTTCAAACTCCTTATCATCAAACAGAATTTTACCCGAAATATTGGCTATTTTTTCGACGGAAGCATTCATCCCTTCGTGTCTTGCTTTTACATTTCTTTTTTTTGCTTCATCGGGTGACAAATCTCTACGTATCGAAAAATATGACATATTTCTTTCTCCTCTTTCCTTGATTAACTGAATATCGTCATATTGCGGTTTGACTCGCCACGCAAAACAAGAATCCATGATGCCGTATTTGGGTTTATCAAAAGATTTGACACGGGCAACTGCCACGCCATAATTTTTCAGATCATCCAAATCTGGAAAATTATCGAGTTCAAGAACTACAAAAGGCTCTGTTCGTGGGTTGAAATAAACCAAATCTAATACTTCCGAAGGGCGATAAACAACCGCTTTTGAGTCGTCAAAATCTCGGATAGATTCTACATTGAGGTCATTCAAAAGCCAATCTCCTTTTATGTTCATAATGCCTTGTCTTTCAACTTTTTTATCATCTACTTTAAAATCGACGACAAACGCACCATAGTTCACATTTATTGGAAAATCAAGGGAAAAAGCCCTTGTTGTGTCATTGTCAAAACGGGCTACTTCCTTTCCATTGGCATCAAACAAAGCCGTGTATTTATCGTTTACGGCGGTTGCGTAACTATTCACAAATTCAGAAATTTTATCGAATTGACCAAAAGGCACAACGACTCGACCGTTGGTGTCAATTAGTGCATAAGTTGGCGTAGCACCCAACCCCATGGCCAAGGTAACAGGACGATTCTTTTTTAAAGCATTAGGGTTTTTAGACATAAAACTTTCTTCATTAAAAAGGCGAATTTGTTTAAAAATGGTATCGCCCATTAGTTGTCCCGACTTGTTTAAAATACCCATTTTTTCCGAGTGGGTACGAAAAAACGCTCGCCCATTTGAAAAATTACCGAGGTCTTTGGCAAAATCCGTTTTGAAAGGTACATTACCATATTTATCAATAAACATGGGCTGACCTTTCAAAAAAACGACCCCGAAACCTTCGTGAAAAGGAAATGTGAAATCATATTGTGGGGGTATTATCCAATCGTAACTGATAGACATATAGCCAAAAAGACCATTTTTTGAAGCACTTTGCAAACCTTCCGAGGGAGACTCGAAAAGATGTAATCCCTTTTCTTGTTTCAAATTTTTAATGGCCTTTGATTCCAAAACGGTTTTGGTGGCAATATTCATAACATCATTAGCTTGCTTTTGGGCAGTTGCTAAATTTGTAAAAAGAAGTAAGAAAACGCCAACTAAGGTTTTGACGAAAGACATTGCGATGCGAGTTTCCATGCTAAATTTTTTTAATAATTAGACCATATTGATTGTTTTATGGAATAAATATAACGTAATTTTTGATTGAACAAACGCATAAATACAAGTTATTTTTATCATTTTCTTTTGTCAAATATAAAAAAAAGACCGACCCGATTTGTCGAGGAGGCTCAATGATGTTTCATACTATTTTAAAGGCAGAGGATTTAAAGAGGCCCCTCAGTATTTTAGGCGAAGAAACAAAACTACAACCACTTAAATATGTTTTGCAAAATGCTAACTTTGCCCATATTTAATAAAAATGTATTTTACACCTTAAAATTTATAATTATGATAGATTTGAACTTCTACGTCATCCTTGCAACGGGCGTTTTGCCGCTGATTGTGGGTGCATTGTGGTACAGCCCAATTGGATTTGCCAACGTCTGGATGCAAGAAAATGGATTTTCAGCCCAAGATTTGGAAGGCAGTAATATGCTCAAAATTTTTGGTTTGACACTGCTGTTTGGCATTTTTCTGTCGGTTGGTATCATGCCTTATGTGATTCATCAAATGCACTTAGGCTCGATGCTGCAAAACAATGAAGCCTTGTTGAAAGACCCTAACTCGCCTTTAAGCGTGACCGTAAAAAACCTTCTAAGCCAATACGGACAAGATTTTCGAACGTTCAGACACGGTGCTTTACACGGCGTTATCGGAAGTTTGTTCATCGTGTTGCCCGTGCTATCAATCAATGCTTTGTTTGAACGCCGCAGCCGCCGCTACGTTTTGATTCACTTGGGCTATTGGACGATTACGCTTGGGCTTATGGGTGGGATTATTTGTGCGTTTGCGTGAAAATAAGGTAGTAGGCGGTCGTTAGCGAATGGCAGCTATGCCGCACCTAAAAAATCCGTGTCACCGCTTTGAGTGGTGGCACGGATTTAAACCTCAATTCTTTGTTTTTACTTCAAAATAGCTAAAATACTGAGGGGGGTACTTAATAAATGCCTTCTGAACCCTCAAAACAATTATTGAATAATTCTCTTAGATTATCCAAATACCAATAATCAAGGTTGCGATATTTTAAAGGTTTCAAGGCTTGTTCTTTGGTGTATGAGTGCAATTTATTTTTTCCAATAAGCTTCATGGCCTTGTCATAAGCGGTAGTAGAAGCATTGTAATCGCCATCGGACATGCCCCCGAAACTATTTGCAAATTCAGTTGCTGTTTCAACTCTATATAACAGTAACTCTACTACTTCATTCGGAAAAGCGGATATTTTCTCAAAATCGGAGATGATTTTGCGAATATCGGCATTGCTCACATTGTTGCGTGGATTGCCCGAAGGTGTCCAAAACTTTTTGTATATTTTAGTTTTACACTCTTCTAATATTTTCTTTCTATCCTCTTTGCCCATCAAATCTTGGGCATAAAACATTTGCACTTGCTCTAATTTGTTGAACAATTTGAGCAATTCTTCACGCAGTTCCGCCTCTGTCATTTCGTTGATGAGGCGTTTGAAATCGGAGAGTTTTGGTTTGGGCATGGTTAATTGATTTTTAAAAACTGGCAAAATTCATATTACGAAAGTCCTTCCAATCGCTTCAAAAAAGCCTGCAAAACAAACGCCTCATTTTGAGCAAAACGCAAGAGAAATTCTGTTTTTTCATTATCGGATAAAAAAGATATTGCTTTTTTATAGTCAAAGACTTTGGCAAAAATATCAAGACTTTTTTTAGCCAATTTCGCTACCATGAAATCATCAACTTCCCAAAAAATATTGAACTCCTCTAAGGCAGCATTTGGCTTTTTCAAGCCATTGGGTACTGAGGGGTATTCAATCTCGTCTTTTTCGAGCATTTCATGTTCAATAGCGGCTTCTATAAATTGATGCCACATAAGATAAAGAAAGCGATAATCACCATTCAAAACATCATTCCACAAAGGCGTAATTGCGGCTAACGTTTCTTCACAATCTATCCACGTATCAAAACCTTCTTCTAAGTTTTCTTCTATATCTATCAAAACATAATCTCCCTCTGCCGATACTGAGATTGAACTCTGATAATCTTCTGAGTGGTTATAACCAAACTGCTGTAAGGTCTTCAAATTGACCAATTTTTCGGGAAACCGAAACATCATACGCCTACATCCAAAATTGGAATAGTAAAGCATTATGTCAAAATGAGACAGCAAACACTCCTCTGGCTTATGCTTAAAACTACCATAATTATAAATAAAAGTAGCCGAGGTAGAGGTCACTTTGCCTCTACTCGACCACGAATCTACTTCTTTAACTTCTTCACGGGTCAAAGTGCGATTGACTGTGCGGAATTCGTATAATTGGTATTCTGCCATTTACCCAATTTTTATTTCTTTTTATAGACCTTAACAATAAATTTATTTTGCATAGAAACATCAAATACCGCAGGTAAATTGCCGTTCTCAGCAAATTCTTCTTGCGCTCTTTGTATGCCGTAATTAAAGCGATTGACGTAACCCAAATTTTTTAAGACCTCCGCTAAAACGGGATTTCTGTACGCACTCGTATTGGGAAACGTGTCGGGGCGCACATCACCATAAAGTCCTCCTGGGTTGTGTATCTCAATTCTATCCAAAAAATCATAAATATAAATAGGCGTATTAGACTCATAATCACGGTGCATGATGGCGTTTAACGCTAATTCTCGCAAAGACCAAAATGGAAAACTTTTATACAAATCTTCCTTAAAAGTATCCCGTCTAATGGGTTTTTCAACGATTATATTATATCGTATAAAATCGTCCACATTTTTCAAAACATCTACCAAGTTACCTTTAAAAACTTTTTCTCCTAAAACATCCCCTGTTCGTGTTTCACCTTGAAATTTTACATATTGAATATAAGCACCCGGCAAATAATAAATTGGATTGTTGTGCAGCAAAAGCACACCCGCATAAGTTGCACAATTATTAAATGAATCATACAACCTTAATGATGCTAATTTTTGCTTATCGTCTCTATTATTGGCTTGTAGTGTTTCTTCATCAATGGCTTTTGGTAAATAAGTCAGCTTGAACAACTGCATATTTAGCTCATTGATATTGGCATCATAGCAAGGTAAAATATCAAAAGTCATAAGGTTTACTTTTTTTATGGCAATAGTTTGAACATTTTATTCCCTTCAATTAAACCCCACCAAACTCTCCTCCAATATCCGAATCCTCGCCAAAGCATCGCTCTGTTTTTTGCGCTCAATGTCCACCACTTCGGGTTTGGCATTGGCGACAAAACGCTCGTTGTTGAGTTTTGCTTCAATTGATTTCAAAAAGCCTTGTTGGTGCGCAAGTTCTTTCGTGATTTTTTCACGCTCTTCTTCTACATTGATTTCTTGATTCACGACAACGTAAAATTTATCGGTGCCACTTACAAAAGCTACGGCGTTTGAGAGATCGCCTTCGCTCGCTTGCAGACTTTCCAAACCCGCCATCTTCTTTATCAAATTTCTGACCCCCTCAGTATTTAAGAGGTTTTTCACGGTTTCAGAGTTCTGATATTTTACCACCAAAGGCTCACGCTGTTTCAAGCCTTTGCTACTGCGCACTTCTCGTATTTTAGAAATAATATCCTTAGCTGCCTCTACTTTTTTTACAATATCGTTATCAAAATCAAGTGCTTTTGGATATTTTCCTACGCAAAGATCAGACCCCTCAGTATTTTTGCTATCCAATTGTTGCCAAATCTCCTCCGTTACGAAAGGCATGAACGGGTGCAACATCGCCATCAATTTTCTCAAAAGAGCCTCCGTTTTTTGCAGCGTTACTTTGTCGATGGGCTTGCCGTATTCGGGTTTTACCATTTCTAAATACCAACCGCAGTATTCATTCCATATCAAATTGCGCATGTTCATCAAGCCTTCGGATAGGCGGAATTGCTTGAAATTTTCTTCAATTTCTACCAAAGCAATGCTCAAAGTGCCTTCAAACCAATCGGCCGAAAGCTGCTCAACTTCGGAATGATACCCTTGCTCAACTTCCCAACCTTTCATCAAGCGCAAGGCATTCCACAATTTATTACAGAAATTACGCCCTTCTTCGCACAGTTTTTCATCAAATTTCAAATCGCCACCCGCAGGGCTCGAACTCAAAACCCCGTATCGTACACCGTCTGCCCCAAAATCTTCAATCAATTTCAAAGCATCGGGCGAGTTGCCCAACTGTTTCGACATTTTGCGCCCCTGTGTGTCACGCACCATACCCGTAAAATACACCGCTTTGAAGGGTCTTTCTTGCTTCCATTCAAAACCCGCCATTGCCATTCGAGCCACCCAAAGGAAAATAATATCCCAACCCGTCACCAACACGCTCGTTGGATAAAAATAGTTAAACTCTTTGGAATTTTGAAAACCACCAAACGTAGAAATGGGCCACAACCAAGACGATGCCCAAGTATCCAACACGTCTTCATCTTGACGTAAATCATTGATTGTCAATGCTTTACCCGTTTTTGCGATTGCTTCCGCTAAGGCTTCTTCCGCCGTTTCAGCCACGTAGGTTTCGCCCTCGTAATAGTACGCAGGGATGCGATGTCCCCACCACAGTTGTCTTGAAATACACCAATCACGGATGTTTTCCATCCAATGACGATAGACATTTTTAAAAGATTTAGGATAAAAATCTATATCATCCGTCTCAACGGCCGTCAAGGCGGGTTCAGCAATTGCCTTCATATTGACGTACCATTGCAGGGACATTTTGGGTTCAACAACCGTGTTTGTGCGTTCTGAACGTCCGATATTGGTTTTATAATCTTCTAATTTCACCAAATTGCCTGAATTAGTCAACAGATTTTTGGTGTGGCGACGGGCTTCAAATCTATCCACGCCCACGAGCGAAGGCACGCCACATTTTTCATTCAAAGTGCCGTCATCGTTCAATAAATCTATGACTTCTAAGCCGTGTTTTTTACCCAATTCGTAGTCATTAGGGTCATGCGCAGGTGTGACTTTCAACGCTCCCGTTCCAAAATCAATATCCACATATTCGTCAAAAATGATAGGAATTGCTCTATTTACCAAAGGCACAATCACTTTTTTGCCCTTTAAATGCGCATAACGTGGGTCTTTGGGGTTCACCGCAACGGCAGCGTCCGCCATGATGGTTTCGGGACGTTGGGTAGCAATAGTGACCCCCTCCCGTTCATCACGGGACAAGTCCGCATCAGAGCCTTCAATAAAATATTTTACATGAAAAAGTTGCGCTTGCTCCTCGCCATGTATTACTTCTTCGTTTGATAAAACCGTTTTGGCTTCACAATCCCAATTGACCATGCGGTAATCACGGTACAGTTTGCCTTTGCGGTATAAATCCACGAATGTATAAATCACATCTTTTGA
>JAYTMW010000503.1:0-1576 GCA_043728105.1 Saprospiraceae bacterium
TAAAATCAATGGAAAAGTGCGTGTAGGCGTGATTTCAGGCATCGGCATGCTCGCTTCTTGCTGCAATTTTTTATTGAGCGACCCGACTATGATTTTGTATTCATTGGCAATACCTATGTTTTTTATTTCCTTTCCTCTGGGTGCGGCTGGTGCAGCGATTCAAGAGATTTTGCCCAATCGAGTACGGGCTTTGGCGACTTCGATATTCCTGTTTTTCATCAATATTATCGGCATGGGATTGGGTCCTCTTTTGGTCGCTTTCTTTACAGATTCTATTTTTCATGATGAAAAAATGATAAAATATTCGCTCGTTGCGCTCTATGTTGTGGGTGGGATTGCGACGATAGTATCCTTCTTATGGGGTATGAAAAACTATGAAAAAGCTTTGGCGTTAAAAGAATAACCCCTCCCGATTGATTCGGGATGTGCCATTAGTATTTTCAGCATAAGTCATTGACGGACGGTTTGTCCATTTTTTCACATTTTTAAATAAAAACATCAAAACTTGCTCTTTTAATATAAGGCTACCTTATATTTGTAGCACTATTTTTTTGTATTAAAAAACAAGGACATGCCTAACAAAATTCCTCTCAATAATATATCTCCAACACTCAAAATTGAGATCAAAGATAATATCCTCATTGTCGCGCTCAATCGTACTGAAAAGCGGAATGCAATCAATGACGAGACCATTTTAAGCATCGAAAAAGTCTTTTCAAACATTCCAGAAGGTATAAAATGCGCTATTATTACTGCCGAAGGCAAACATTTCAGCGCAGGACTGGACCTTTCTGAATTGACAGAACGCAATGCCGTTCAAGGCGTTCAGCACTCACGTATGTGGCATCGGGCATTGGAAAAAGTGCAATTTGGTGCTGTGCCTGTGGTCGCTGTTTTGCACGGCGCATGTGTTGGCGGCGGCTTAGAATTGGCAAGTGCTTGCCATATTCGCGTGGCGGAAAACAGCACTTTTTATGCTTTACCCGAAGGGCAACGTGGCATTTTTGTCGGAGGCGGTGCATCAGTACGATTACCAAAACTGATAGGCATGGCACGTATGACGGATATGATGTTGACAGGTCGTGTTCTTACGGCTACTGAGGGGGTCACTTTTGGCTTGTCGCAATACCTTGTTGACGACGGTGAAGGCTTAGAAAAAGCCTTGGAATTGGCTAAAAAAATCAGCAATAATGCGGGTATGACCAATTACGCCCTCATGCACGTTCTCCCGCGCATCGTTGACGCTGGGCACGACGGTGGCTTGATGATGGAATCCCTAATAGCAGCCATCGCTCAAGATGCACCCGAAGCAAAGGAACGTTTGAACGATTTTTTAGAAGGTCGTGCTAAAAAAGTTGGTGAGTAAAATAATGATAAATGATAAATTATGAACGATGAATCTTGCTGATAAGTAGCTCAACTCAAATAAACAGGAAAATACTGAGGGGGGTAAATGATTGATTTTCAACAAATAGCAACGTTGCGAAGGTTCGAACCTTCGCAACGATTTCCCGCTCGTTATGAGCACGAAGCAAGGTGATCTTTATTAATTTTTAATATTACTTCGAGATACATT
>JAYTMW010000504.1:0-5353 GCA_043728105.1 Saprospiraceae bacterium
GCTTGGGTGAAATCCCGCATATACTTTTGCTGTCCTTCTTGAGAAATAGTATAGCCGTTGATGGCATCCGCAGACCACATAATATTGTTGTAATTGTCGTTGCTTTCGGTTGTCCAAGAGAACGCTGTTTCGACTATCATTACTTTTTTGTTATACTGCGTTTTTAGTTTTTTTATGACGTTAGTAATTGATAATAAATCATTTACAGTTGACCATTTATAGTAATGTGACAATCCTAAAATATCAAAATCGGTCACACCACCCTTGTTTATTACGCCATCTGCCCACCATTCTGCGTCTTGCAATTGAGCACAATGAATGACAATTTGTGGTTTAATATTAGATGTTAAAGAGAAATCTCGAACCGCTTTGCTCCCACTTTTGAGTAGTTCAGCAAAGGCTGAAAAATTATTATTGTTTATTTTTCCGATTGGAAAAAGCATACCATTATTGTTCTCATTACCTATCTGAATCATCTCGGGTGTGAGGTTCAAATTTTGAAGATATTTAAGCGTTTTTAGCGTATAATTATAGACCGAATCCTTCAAAATACTGAGGGGTATGCCTTCCCAAGCCTTGGGCAAGGTTTGAGTGGCGGGGTCGGCCCAAATGTCGGAATAATGCAAATCAAGATTCACGTGCATACCTTCAGCTTTGGCTCGTCGGATGGTTTTTACCACATCTTGGAGGTCACTGTATTGTTTACCGTTGTTTAATGGAGCCGTCCAAGTGGGCGTATGCCACAGACGCACCCGCACAAGGTTGTTTCCACGGGCTTTCAAAAGTTTAAACACATCTTTTACTTGACCCGAATCTTTAAAAACACCACCATAGTCTTCTACTTGATTCACATAGGAGAGGTCAGTGCCCATAACAAATTTATCAGGCGCATAAAAAACACCTTTGGGCGTATTTATAATGACTTTTTCAACGTTCATTTTTTGGCAAGAAGCGCAAGTTATGAAGGTGATTGCAAAGATTAAGAATGTGATACGCATGATTTTTTATTTAAATTTTTACACTAATTACTTTTGTGTTGTGTCCAAAGCCCGCACAAAATAGAGAATTACCTAAACTTTCCTACCTTAGCGTTGTTCTTATTTTTTCAAAACAAAATACTAACAAACGTTTTCAAAAATATCGCACCTGTCCTGAATTATCACACAAGTCAAGGATAATTTTTAATTTTTAATTTTTAATCATTTATGCTACAAATAAAAACATTAGGTGAGCTGAAAGCCAGCGGTTATAAGCCCAAAAGCATTAAAGACGAATTGAGAGACAATCTTATCGTTAAAATTAAAGCTAAAGAGACGATTTTCAAAGGCGTTTTAGGTTTTGAGAATACGGTAATTCCTGATATTGAAAGAGCTATTTTGTCACGCCATAGCATCTTACTTTTAGGTCTTCGTGGTCAAGCAAAAACCCGTATGGCAAGGCTTATGGTTGATTTGTTAGACGAATATATACCCGTGGTAGAGGGCAGCGAATTGAATGATGACCCGATGAACCCGCTAAGTCGTTTTGCTAAAGATTTGGTTGTTTTGAAAGGGGATACTACACCTATCTACTGGCTTCATCGCTCCGCTCGTTATGTCGAAAAACTGGCTACGCCCGATGTGAGTGTGGCGGATTTGATTGGCGATGTTGACCCTATTTTAGCCGCTAATTTGAAATTGCCTTATTCAGACGAGCGAGTGATACATTTTGGCTTAGTGCCTCGCTCCCACCGCTGCATCTTTGTTATCAACGAATTGCCTGACTTGCAAGCCCGCATTCAAGTGTCACTTTTCAATATTTTACAAGAAGGCGACATCCAAATTCGTGGTTTCAAGTTAAGATTACCTTTAGAAATTCAGTTTTGCTTTACGGCAAATCCAGAAGATTATACCAACCGTGGCAGCATCATTACGCCTTTGAAAGACCGTATTCAATCTCAAATTTTGACCCATTATCCAGAAGATATTGAGATTGCAAAACAGATTACGGAACAAGAAGCCAAGCCCGCTAAAGCTCAAAAAGACATCGTGCGTATTCCTGCTATGATGCGTAATTTATTAGAAGAAGTGTCGTTTCAAGCAAGGGAAAGTGAGTTTATTGACCCCAAAAGTGGCGTTTCAGCTCGTTTGAGCATCTCCGCTTTGGAAAATCTTTACTCCGCCGCTGAGCGTAGAGCCTTACTGAATGGCGATGCAAGAACTACCGCTCGCATTACCGATTTTTGGGGCATCGTTCCCGCCATAACGGGTAAGGTAGAGTTGGTTTATGAGGGTGAACAGGAAGGATCATATCAAGTTGCCCTTAAACTTTTTAGTGCTGCCATCAAAGCGGTGTTTTTGCAACATTTTCCAAATCCAGAAGATATGAAACGCAAAAAAGACAAAGACCCTTACGGTGTGCTTCGGGCTTGGTTTGCGGGTGGCAACATTGCGGAATTGTTGAATAAAGCCAACGATAAGGATTTTAGAAAATCCTTGGAAAACGTGAAGGGTTTGGCAGAGTTGGTAGAGTCAGCAAATGTAGATGAATTGGAAAAACATACTTACATGGAATTGGCTTTACATGGGCTTGCGGAGTTCCAAATAGTGAATAAAGACATCATTGATTCAAACTTCTCTTTCAGCGATTTATTGGGTGATTTTTTAGGTGATTTTAATACTAAAAATTAAATTTCGTAAAAATACTGAGGGGTGTCATTCACATAAAAAAAGTGGTTAGCTTTCGCCAACCACTTTTTTTTGTGTGTTAAAAGAACCCATTAATTACCGCCCAATTGCAGAGAAAGTGCCACTGCATTCTTATTTACGGGATCCATTTTCAACGCTTTAGCAACCAAATCTTTAGCTTTCACCAAATCTTGAGTACTTGCAGCATAAGTAGCCAAATAATTATAGGCTTTTCCCAACGCTGTTTTTGTGGTTGCCGCTTTAGCTCTTTCCTCTGGCTTTTCTTCATAAATTGAAACCATTTTTTCATAAGTAGCTTTAGCTTTCCATTCTGGAGCTGTTTCGCTGTCTTGCTGAGTTAACGACAAACCTTTGTAACCATAAGCATCAATTACAGCATCTACTACTTTAATATTAGGTGTAAATTCTGTTATAAATTTATCAGCGAATAGTATAGATTTATCATACAATTTTCCAAAATACGCATAATAGAATGCATAATAATAGTCATTGTATTTTGTCTTATTTTCACACTTAGTATCTTTTTCTTCCAAAAGGTCTAAGCCTTCTTTTATTTTACGATTTGCATAATTAGCTTGAATCAAACTTGCATAAATATCACAAGTTTTAGTAGAATCATTCGCCATAACCATCTTATAATACTTCGTAGCTTCATCCAACTCTCCTAATTTCAAAGACGCTTTTGCAGGAAACTCAAAGTCATAATACACCAAACGGTCAGCAGGAACAACTTCAAATAACTTTTTAGAAGCCTCACGACTCTCCTTATAAAGCATTTTAGCATCATCACCCAACACTTTTGGGTCAGCTGCTTTCGCTGCTAAAGTATCTGCTTTTGCGCATTTTGACCAAGCAATCCAACGGTACATGGTGGTTTGAGTTGGGTCATCTTTTAATAACTTCTCTGCTTCAACAATCGAACGGTCATAATCTCTCGCTTGATACGTCAAGAAGGTTACCAAACGACGACGTGCGCTAAAATCATTACCTGCCAGAGGAATGTATTTTTCAAGGGCGGGCAAAACCTTATTGAACTGTTTTGTATCCATATACAATTCAATCAAATCCTTATAAATCAAGGCATATTTAGGGTCAATTTTCAAACCGTCTTCCAATTCTTTTTGAGCCAAATCGTTTTTACTTGCTCTTTTCCAAATTTTTGAACGCTTTAAATTGAGTTCAGCATTGTTTTTATCCTTCGATGAAGCTGATTCATAAGCACTCATAGCTGTACCAGCATCATTTTTAGCCAAACTACCATCGCCCAACTTTATCCAAGTTTTAGCATTACTTGGCTCAATGTCACGAGCACGTGTGTAGTAAGCTACCGCTTGTTCCGGGTTTTTATTTACACCATTTAAAAAAGCATCACCAACCAACATGAATATTTCGGGCGTGCCTTCCTTGAACGGCTTTTTTCTTGATTCTTTTATAGCAGAATCAAAAGTTTTCAAAGCCTCTTTTGTATTTTTAACATCAAGCAATAATTTACCCATACCAACCAAACAGTGAGGACTATTTTTAGCAATCGCTATTCCCTTGTTAAATTGCTCTTTTGCCTTGTCAAAAGCAGGTTGCATATTTTTCTCGTCTGCTAAGTCACGATATAGACTTTCACCCATCCAATAGTAAGCCTCCGCTTGTTTCAACGGATCTTTTTCAGAAGCAATATACTGCGTGAGCAATTTACCTGCTTCACCGTAATTCTCATTCGTAATAAGGTTTTTAGCTTGATCAAGGGCAGTTTGCGCTTGAACCATGCAAGCTAAAAAAAGTAATGCCACTACAACTTTGATTCTGTTCATCATCCTACTTTTAATTGTTTAGAAAATAAAAAACGGGTTTTGATTGATTTCTGTTTAAATTAATCCGACAAAAAATCTTTGTCATTTTATTGCTAATAATCTAATCATTACAATATAGACGTAAAGGGCGTTATTTATGGTACTGAAATTTTAGTTAATAAAAATTTAAAATTTAAAACACTCTGTTTCGCAAAATGTTATCTCTTAACGTTGCAAAAATATAAAATGTACTTTGCCTTTTTCTATGTTTTACTTAAAAATTAAAATCTACAATATAATTCCTTGATAATCAATATTTTACAAGTGCAAATTATAATTTATATGCTTTAAATTTTTTCAAAAAACGGTAAAAATATGGCGTACAGCGACATCCCGAACTCTTTCGGGACTGAGGAACCTTCACGCAAATTGTATCTATTAATATAACAATTTACATCGCTACTAATTCACTTTTCCAATGGGTTTTGTCTTTATTTCAATCCAACGCTCTTGTTGATTAGAGGGTAAAAGGCCTGCTTTTAACATGATGGTTTGACCAATTTCCGAATAAATAAACGCCGTAAATCCAGTAGCCAACCCTACCCTTCTTTCCCTTTGAATGGAATAAACCTCCCGACTCAAAGGGTATTTTCCTTGCGCTAAATACAATTGATAGGGTTTATAAAACGCCTTATCGTCTTTGTCTTTTGAAGACAAACTCACAAGGTTCACCTTCGACAAATAATCTCTCGTTTTAGGGTCATCAGAGTCACTTATCCAACTCCAACCAATGACACCTAATGCGTCTTTATGCTCCACAACATAATTAACAGCGTTCAAATTTGACTTCGCATTGTAGGCGTTTGCAGGTAATTTCCCACC
>JAYTMW010000505.1:0-2597 GCA_043728105.1 Saprospiraceae bacterium
TGAGATGTGTATGATGGAATTAGTTGATTTCAACGAAACAATGTTGAATGCTGTAACTGAAACTGCTGCTAAGACTCGTCGTAGTCGTAGAGGTGGTGCTAAGAAAGAAGCATCTGATACGGTTGAAGCTACTGCTGTTGCAACACCAGTTGCGGTTGCAGAAGAGCCTTCGGCTGAGGTTGTGGAAGATGAAACGCCTGCTGCTCCTGCTACTGATGAATCTTCGGAAGAAGATAAGAAATCTGCGGAGTAATTAGGGATAAAATAGATTTTTAGAGAGGGCTTTGACTTTGGTTGAAGCCCTCTTTTTTGCTATACTGGAATTTGGTAGATGTACTTTACAGTAATTTGATTATTTTTGTAAAAACTAAGAAATTCTAATGGAAGATATATTCATTAAAAGCATTCATATCAATAAAGTACGACATCTGGAAAATGTGAATATTCCTATTTCTGAAACTGAACGCAAACATTTGATTTTGACAGGGAAAAATGGAAGTGGTAAGACGAGTATTTTATTGGAGCTAAGAAATTGGTTAGGAGGGGTAGAAAATCAACAACTTTTACAGTTCAATAGTAATAAAAAAAATATTAAAACCCTTGAAGATGGAATTATTACACTTCAAAACCAAATAGAAGCGGGTACTAATAAGTTTGAAATTGAGCAACAAATAATAAATTATAATAACTCAATTAATTTTCACAAAAATCAATTACTGCAATTTTTAAATATTGATGTTGATTTTTCAAATGCCGATATCTTTCCACTTTATAATCAAGGAAATTTTATATTATCTTATTTTGGAGCAAGACGAGATTTAAAAATTAACATACCACAAGGCATTAACAAAGTTTCTCTGAAAGATAAATATGGCGTTCATGAAAATGCAGGAATAAATTTTGTTCAGTACATAGTAAATCTAAAAGCTGATCGTTCGTTTGCTCGGGATGAAAATGATGATATTTCTGTAAGTCAAATTAATAACTGGTTTGATAATTTTGAAAAAAGTCTGCAAAATATACTTGGTGATGATAAATTAAAATTAGAATTTGATAGAAAGAATTACAATTTTACCTTGATTAACAAAGATGGAGAACTTTCTGATTTTACGACTTTATCAGATGGATACTCAACAATTTTAAATATAATTTCAGAGTTAATTATGCGTATGGAAAGTAATGCTTCCAAAAATTACGATATACAAGGCATAGTTTTAATAGATGAGATTGAAACACATTTGCATATAGATTTACAGAAAAAAATATTACCGTTTCTAACTAATTTCTTTCCAAAAATTCAGTTTATTGTTACTACTCATTCGCCATTTGTGTTGAATTCTATTAAGAATGCAGTTGTCTTTGATTTAGAGAAAAGGTTATTAGTAGAAGACATGACTGGATTTTCGGTTAATTCTATTGTAGAAAGTTATTTTGACTCAGACGATTATTCTACTGTTGTAAAAGAGAAAATGGCGAGATATGAAAGTTTGTCGGAAAGAGATAATTTGAGTGAAGATGAAGACGACGAATTGTTTGAACTAAAAGAATACTTTGAGGATTTACCCAAAATGTTTTCACCTGAACTTGCCCTTAAAATTAATCAAATCCAACTTGCCAATCTTTCAGTAAAGTGATAAATATTATTAAATCTACTACGATTCCACTGTCTTTATCAGTAGAAAAAGCGAAGCCTTCGAGTGATAATTACCGTTCAGATGATGTAATTAAGCAACTTAAAGAGGATTTCCATAATAAATGCTATATCTGTGAAGATTATGCTCCTTCGACAATAAATGTTGAACATTTTGTCCCACATCGTAGCAAAGATAGAGATTTGATGTTCGACTGGGCTAATTTATTTTATGCTTGTGCACACTGCAATAATGTGAAGGGTGATGTTTTTGATAACCTTATTAATTGTACAGATTCAAAGAATAAAATTTTAGATTTAGTTCGTTTTAGTGTAAATCCATATCCCAAAGAAAAAGTTATTATTCAAAATAAAATCTTGGACGTAAAGGTTCAACAAACTGTTGAACTACTCTTGAAAGTATATAATGGTGAACACACTGGCTTGAAGACAGTTGAAGGCGAAAATATTAGAGAGCGTTTAGTTGATGAAATGGTAAAGTTTACTAAAAAGCTAAATAATTATTCAAAATCAACTGTTTTATCGAAAGATAAAGCACGTTACCTAAAAAAAATTAAAGAAATGTTAAGCGTAAAATCACCTTTTACAGCATTCAAAGTTTGGGTTATCAAGGAGAATACCTACTTAATGAGCGAATTTGGAGCATTTCTGCCTTAATATTTTTTTATAAATTAATATGTTCTTTTGTTAATACGACTTGTAAAATTGAAAAGCATTAAATTATCATTAGCCACAAGTGAGTAATTTATACCACTTATGGCGAACAATAAGTTTTTATTATTCGCCATAAGTAGGTAGTTTATATGAGTTATGGCGAATAATAACTAAGATTACATCCTTCCTTCGACAAACTACAAAAAACCTATTATCTTTATCCTTTCATTCAACAAACCAAAACCACATTCGCAATCGCCACAGTATGGAAAGATTTACAGGTCTCATTGGA
>JAYTMW010000506.1:0-2243 GCA_043728105.1 Saprospiraceae bacterium
CCTCTGTTGGCTCATGTTTTACGGGTTGTATTACGTCTTACTAAGCCGTGAGACCTTCTTCAAATTGAATCGTATCTATTTGATTATCAGCCTGTTATGTGGGTTGGTGATACCCCTCAGTATTTCGACGATAACAGTAGAAACGATATCGCCAATAGTAGAAATGGTGCAACCAATGGTGGTTTCGATGGTGGAAATAAGAGATAACATTGAGACAAATTTCATCGCACCCGAAACCGCAACTTTGAGTCTTTGGATGGTTTTGAAAGGCGTTTACGTATTCGGTATGATGCTTCTTTTTACGCAATTTTTTATCGGGTTAAATAAGATTTTTTATTTGTACAAAACAGGAGAAAAAGAAATACGAGACATTTTTAAACTCATCAAAACACCTAAAACCCATACGCCTTTTTCGTTTTTCAATCTCATTTTCATCAATCAAAAAACGATAGAAAACGTTGATTATCAACAGATTATAGAACATGAAAAGGCTCATGTGATTCAAAAACACTCTTTTGACATTGTGGGGCTCGAAATACTGAGGGGCCTTTTTTGGTTGAGTCCGTTGGTGCATCTTTACGCCCGTAGCCTACGCAATGTGCATGAATATTTGGCAGATGCAGCCGTACTTCAAAACACCGAAAAGCAACAATATGGTCGCCTATTGATAAGCCAAACGACTGCCAGAAGTGGTTTGGTCATCGCTAATCATCTCAATTTTTCACAACTTAAAAAACGTATAATTATGATGACTCGAAATGAATCTCAACGGCTAATGCTCGTGAAATATGCGCTCGCATTGCCGCTTTTTGCCCTATTGATTTTCGCTTTCACGCTGCCCAACAATCCTTTGATGCGCAATACTGAGGGGGTCGCTGAAAAGGTTGAACATGCGGTGCAAAGTGTTGATAATCAATTGTTTAAGAAAAGTAATGCAGTTAATTTTATCAAAAATGAAGTACAAAATGATACGGTTCAAACAAGAATTAATATACTTGATAAAAACACAATAGAAAATACACCTTATGCTTGCTTAGGCATAAATAGCAAAACGCCTAAAACTGGAGGGTTTATCAAGTTGGATTTATTGCAAGCAACAGATGGTCTTTTATTGAAAAATAACCTCAATAAAACATACAGCATCAGTCAATTCTATGTCTATAAAGTATCAAGAGGACAATACTCTAATCTTATTTTGAACAAGCAAAATGGTGTCTTCAATGAAGACGTTAAGCAACTCATGGAGAATGCTCAAAATGGTGACCGTTTTTATTTCCATGATATTTTGATTGATAAAAAGGGGGAGGTTAATCCTATCAATTTAGGTACTCTTACCTTTTATATTGGCGAGGATAAGCCAATTGATATAGTAAATTATCCTATACCCAATCCAAGCGTGAAATTGACTTCAAAAATGACTATCAAGGATTTCAAAGCCTTGACGCAATTAGATTTGAATCAGCCACAATATAATGTGCCTTTAGTTTGTGCCGTTCAAAGTTTTATTGTTACAAAAAAGTCATCGAATCAGCAATTAAGCAATATTGCTTCTAAATTTAGCAACGAAACTTTACAACTGATTCAACAAGCAAATATTGGTGATGTATTTGAATTTAAAGTAAAAACAAGATGCCCCGGTGATGCTGCCGCCCGAATTTTAGACAATATCAGTATCAAAATAACCGATAACAATGATATTCAATACAAAAATACACAACATGAACAAGCGGAGTTTATAGGAGGTAAAGCGGCATTCTATAAGTTTTTAGCTCAAAATGTTAAATATCCTAAAGCGGCAAGAGAAAAAGGTCTGCAAGGTATAACCCAAACGACTTTTATGATTGAAAAAGACGGCAGCATAACAGTTCCCATTAGTAAGGATAATGCGGTTGCAAATATTGGTCAATTTTATCAGGATACTGTTGTTGTTGTGGGTTATAAATCGAAAAAAGATATACCTAAAAACAGTATAGAGAACACCACTAACGACCCGATATTATTCGAAGAGTCTGTCCGAACCCTTAAAATGTCGCCAAAATGGAAACCCGCTAAAAAAGATGGAGAGCCTGTAAATGCACTTTACGGTATAATTATCAAATTTATTTTAGAATAAAATTCTTTAAATCATGCTAACCTATTTCCTCCAAGTCAACCTCTGTTGGCTCATGTTTTACGGGTTGTATTACGTCTTACTAAGCCGTGAGACCTTCTTCAAATTGAATCGTATCTATTTGATTATCAGC
>JAYTMW010000507.1:0-7315 GCA_043728105.1 Saprospiraceae bacterium
TTATTTGATAAAATTACTTCAATCCGAAAGAAAAAACTGTCAAGTACGCATTTTGTGCGAAGCACAAAACAGTGAGTAAATACATCAAATGGGAACTACACCCTTAGTTATTGGTTATTAATGATAGAATAATCGCCTAATCACTAATCACCCAATCACTAATTCAGTTCTTCTTATCTTTCACTAAAAAATCCAATATTTCTTCCTCCGTCACCTTTGATTGAATCAAAGAATTGAACGCAATAACGCCATTTTTATCCACAATTAAAAAATTAGGCAAACCTTGAATTCTACAGTTTATGGGTAAAATTACACCATCGTTTACATGTATGCCTTTCAATTTATTATCCAAAATATATTGTTTCCAAGTAACCGATTCTTCATCAATAGATACATACAAAAACACAACATCTTTATCCTTATATTTCTCAATAAGACCCTGCGAGAATGTCATGTGGGCTTGACAGGGGCTACACCAAGTGGCCCAAAAAACCAAATAAACGACTTTGCCTAAGTAATTTTGTTGCCTAATTTCCTTACCATTCAAATCAGAAACAACAAAAGGTGGCAGTTTTTCATTTAATGCTAAACCTTTAAAAACATTCGGTTTTGAGTCGGGTTGATATTGCCTAAGCGCATCATAAGGCACATAGTTTTGAGCATTATTGATAAATGATTCACCACTAAAAGTACCATTTGAAGGCATAATTGCGTTTTTTCGAGTCTTCAAAGCATCATCTTGTTCACCTTGCAATTGTTTAAATTTTTCATAAGACCCCCTCAGTATTTTGGCGTAATTTTCTCTGTTTTCGTTGTTTTCAACCACATTTATTGGTGGAATAACGAGCCTGATTTCACCTGTTTGACACACGGCAATGGTAGCATCGAAAACGGTTTGTAAAAGCGCATTATAATTTTTGTACGTTTTATTCAACGCCATAAAATCCTTAATGCGTGACTCAGCTTGTTGATAGCTGTCTTCCAAAACACCTAAAATGAGATCCCGTGTAGCGGCGTGCATCAACACTTTTCCACTTAAAAAACGCTCAAAATCACACAGCGGATTTTTATCATCTATGCACTGCCGACAGTAAATTTCTTTTTCAATCACCGTCTTCTCATACGACTGCGAAAGGGTTTGTTCAATCCAACCAATTTGACCTTTAGCGTTTTTTACATTCAGAAAAACATCTTCAAAAATAGAATTTTTCGTCTCAACTCTAATGCGGGTTTCGCTCGCCATGTTCAAGTATTCCATTTCATCTTGAAAAGTCATATAAGAAATAACACTGTCAGATAAAAATGGATTATGAAACAAAGCCAATCGAGAACTGAGGGGCCGATAGAAAGTAAGTATTTTTCTCGACTTTTCTAACACCACATCTTGAACGATTGGGCGAGGCTTTTTCTTGATAACATTGTAGCGTTCAAATTCAAGATACAACTCTAAAAAACGCAAATAGTACGTATTTTGTAACGCTTCCTCATTGTTAATATTCACTTCTTTTAAAAAAGAAAAATATGAATTTGGTATATTATCCGTTTTTATCCAACCCGTTGTTTTGAAAAAATTAAGCAAATGCCACGCTTTGACATACGTCAAATTTTGTTGTAGAAAAGTATTAAAAGTCTTTGAAAAACGTTTTTTGGCAACTGCGTCATATTTATCGAAAAAAAAACTTTTATCTGTATAAAGCTGATTGATATATTTTTGATAATCGCCAACGGATTTAGTTTTTATGGTCTCTAAAACAAACGATTCGTCCGTTAAGTCTTTAAATTGCTTCTGAAAATCAATTAAAAACCGATTTTGAACTGATGCTGAACCCTCACAGAAAATAGAATTTGGAAAATTTTGACCATTGAAAATCAATCTCAAAGTGTCGTCAGGAGATAAGAAAAGATTGATACTTTGGGTGAAATAATGAAAGGTAAATTCTTGTGGATCACTTAATTTTATCTTGAAAGCAAAAGAATTGTTAGAATCCAAACGCATTTCAATACTGCCTTTTTTTAACGTAAAATAGTCTTTTGTGTAAGATAAACTAACGAAAGCGGGTATTGGATTTTCAATAATGCCATATACATACGCATATTGTTGCGCATTGCAAGGCACTACACTGCTTAAAAAAAGAAAGGTAAAAACAAGTTTTCTCAATAATTTCAACATCTTAGTTCCATAATTTATAAATTTATAAATTCGTTTTCATCGGATTGCAAATTTAGTATCAATCCAATCAAATCTATCTTTATTTATAATAAAAATTAGTATTGAAAAATGAAATGACTTGATAATAAAATATTTCTTCTATTCTTTTTCATAAACAAATGATTATCAATTAATTACGTATTTAAATTAGTCGTTTTCGATTTATAATAGTGTCTTAAAACCAATATTATAAAAATAAAAAACCATCAAACATTGCTGATTGATGGCATTCAAATACAAATAAACACAAAAACTATCTTAATCTAAATTGATTTCTATTAAGTAATATCGGCAAATATACAAATATTTTATTTTTTATGAACAAGAAAATCCTTTTTTTGTGTAAATTAAGCTGTAAAATTCCAAAAAGCAAAAAACACAACGTTAAAAACTGGCTTTTTTTTTGTTTACCGTATAATACTATGAATCCATTCACATTTTATAAAACCGATTTAATGAAAAATTATTTTAAGTATATTTTATTTTTTTTCTCTTTTGCTTTTGCTCTCCCGTGTCACGCTCAAAACGTTCTCGACAATCTTCAATTAAAAGAGCAAATCGAAATCTATTTTGAATCTTCAAAATTTAACCTAACGGACGAAGCCTCTCAACAACTTCAACAAGCGGTTTCTAAATATAAAGAAAATACCGCTTTGAGATTGCGCATCACCGCTCATACGGATGGGCAAGGCACAACGCAAAGCAATTATATTTTAGCGGATAAAAGGGCCAATGCCGTGAAGTATTTCATGATTTCAAAGGGCGTTCCACCTGATGCGCTTGTAGCTTCCACGTTCGGTCAAGACAAGCCCAAAGCGGACAACGATTCGGAAAACGGACGCAAGCAAAATCGTCGAGCAACAGTCGAAATTTATGAACCTGCCCCCGAAAAAGTAAAAGTTATTGAAAAGCAAGTTATTGTCGAAAAACCGATAATTCAGACTCAAACCATTGAAAAAGTGGTAGAAGTGCCTGCAAAATCGACCATTCAAGAAGAAATTTACGTTGAAGATGCCAAACCTTACCTCAAAGGTGTAATCAGGAATGGTGAAACAGGTGCGCCTGTTTCAGCCACAATTTACGTAAAACATACCAACGGAAAAGTAGATGAATTGAAAAGTGAAGACAATGGAACGTTCAAATTACTCTGTGTTTTTGACGAACCTGTTACGATTGATGTATTTGCAAAAGGCTATTTTTATGGTTCTCAAGATGCCATAGTTACTCGCAATGTGATTCAAAAAATTGAACTTCAACCCGTGAGAGTGGGCAATATTGCGACCATTTCAAACCTCTATTTTGAAGGTGATGCCGCCTCTTTACTCAAAACTTCAGATGCCGAATTAGCTAAGATTTTACGATTTATGCAACTCAACCGAGGTATAAAAATTGAGATTGCAGGTCACGTGAATGCCCCAGGTGTTGACCCTGATGCCTTGCCACAAGAGGAATTCGAATTATCAACTGACCGAGCAAATACCATTCGCAATTTCTTGATTGATAAAGGTTTTCCAAGTGAAAAAATATCGGCTAAAGGTTATGGTAATTCTATGATGCGTTATCCTGAACCTACGAGTGAGCGACAGGAGGAATTGAATAGGCGGGTTGAGATTAAGATTTTGGGGATTTGAGAGATTTTTTTAAGAAAAATACTGAGGGGGTAGCATCAAAAGCTATTCCCTCATTTTTTACTTAAAATCCAATCATAATATGTCCAATCCTTTTTTTTGAAAAAATCCATGCAATCATGCACGATTTAATCTAAGGCAGTCTATTTTTGCCGTCGTTTTCAAAAAAAATTAATAAACAGAAATATATGTCAGTTTTAGTTAACAAAGACTCAAAAATCATTGTTCAAGGTTTCACGGGTAAAGAAGGAACTTTCCATGCCGAGCAAATGATAGCTTATAACACAAACGTTGTGGGTGGTGTTACGCCCGGAAAAGGTGGAACATTGCATCTTGATCGTCCTGTTTTTAACACGGTAAAAGATGCCGTTGACAAAGCAGGAGCCAACACAACCATCATTTTTGTGCCTCCGAAATTTGCTGCCGATGCTATCATGGAAGCGGCCGAAGCTGGTATAAAAGTCATTATTTGCATCACGGAAGGCATTCCCATACAAGACATGATTAAGGTGAAAGCCTATATTTCTGATAAAGACTGTCGTTTAATAGGCCCTAATTGTCCGGGTGTTATCACGCCTGATGAAGCAAAAGTGGGCATTATGCCAGGTTTTGTGTTCAAAAAAGGTCGTATTGGCATCGTTTCTAAATCAGGTACTTTAACTTATGAGGCTTCTGACCAAATCGTGAAAGCGGGCTTGGGTATTTCAACCGCAATCGGTATCGGTGGTGATCCAATCATCGGCACAACCACTAAAGAAGCGGTTGAACTTTTGATGAACGACCCAGAAACGGACGCAATTGTGGTCATCGGTGAAATCGGTGGTGGCATGGAAGCCGAGGCAGCTCGTTGGGTGAAAGCCAATGGCAATAAAAAACCAATTGTGGGTTTCATTGCGGGTCAAACCGCTCCCGCAGGTCGCAAGATGGGTCACGCAGGTGCAATCGTAGGCGGACATGATGATACCGCAGCTGCAAAAATGCAAATTATGACCGAATGTGGTATCCACGTGGTGAGTTCACCTGCCGACATTGGAGCGACAATGGCGAAGGTGTTACAAGGATAAAAATAGTATTACTCTATCATAAAAGGATGGCTTTTGGCTGTCCTTTTTTTTTACTTTTTGTAGCGGCGGATTTATCCGCCGAGTGATATAAGCTATTGATAATCAATATGTTATATAAATGCGGCAGATGAATCAGCCACTACAAAAAAGCATTTTTAACTCAATTCAAACTACTCGAAATGAATTTAATCTTAGTTCTCCTTACTCTAACAATTATAATTTTAACATATCTCAGAAGATACACTCAAAAAACTGAAAGTATAATTGATACCGACACCCCCTCAGTATTTTTAGATTTGCAATCGCCTGATTGGGTTAAAAATGCGGTGGTTTATCAAGTCAATGTGCGTCAATTTTCAAAAGATGGCAATTTGAAAGCGGTTGAAAACGACTTAAATCGCATCAAAAATTTGGGTGTAGATATTCTTTGGTTGATGCCTATTTTTCCTATTTGTGAACAAGAAAAAAAGTGCGATGAAAACAGCACAACCGAATGTTGGGGAAGCCCTTATGCACCTTTTGACTTTGAAGAAGTGCATGAAAAGTACGGAACGAAGGAAGATTTTCGTCAATTTATCCAAAGAGCGCATGATTTAGAGATGAAAGTCATTTTGGATTTCGTTCCCAATCACACGGGTTTTGACTCAAAATGGATGCGGGAACACCCCGAATGGTATGTGCAAAAAGATGGCAAAGTTATGCCCGTGACGAGTGATCAGGGTGAAATTTGGGCGGACATTGCGCAGTTCGATTTGTCGAATCAAGCCTTACGTGAGGCATGGATGCAGGTGCATGAATATTGGGTGCGTGAGTTCGATTTAGATGGTTATCGGGAGGATTGTGCTTGGGCGATTTCTAAAGAATGGTGGCAAGAATTACGTGAAAGATTGAACAAAATACGCCCCGTTTACATGCTTGCCGAAGATGAAGTGCATGGCGCAGAACAATTTGAAGTGTGTTTTGAAACCAATTATGGTTGGGGAACGCACGCCATTATGAAAGACATTTACAAAGGCATCAGAACCGTAAACCACCTTTTTGAACATACTGAAAGCATCAAATCTCGCTTTGGAAAACAAGGTTGGCAATTGAATTTTACGCAAAACCACGATGAAAACACGTGGCATGGTTCTGAAACTGATCTTTTTGGTGCAGGGGCAGACGCTTTCACTGCTTTGTGTTTCACGATGGAAGGCATGGGTTTGATTTATAATGGTCAAGAAGCAAGTTTGCAACAACGCCTTTCTTTTTTCAACAAAGATGAAATTGATTGGTCGGGTGCATCAAAAGCTGATTACTTTAAGACTTTGACGGATTTAAAACACCGTAACAAAGCCCTTTGGAATGGCATGAATGGTGGTTTTATCAACCGCATTGCAACCGAACATAGTGATAAAGTGTATGCTTTCACGCGTGAAAAAGACGGTGATTTGGTTTTAGCCATTTTTAATTTGAGCAACGACCCCCTCAGTATTTCGCTAAAAACAGGCTTAAATTCTGTAACTTTGAAGGATGTTTTTTCTCAAAAAGAAAGTACATTTCAAGACGTTATTTTAATGGATTTAAAGCCTTACGAATTTCATATTTTGAGTAATAAATAGGATAATTGAATTTTAAATGAGAGATATAATTTTCGTAAACAATTGATTATCAATACGTTACAAGATTCATCATTTATCATTCAGTAATTCAGTATATGACAAAATAGGACCACAGATTAGAATGATTTAACTGATTTTCAGTGATTTCTCTTTCAAAATCATGCGTAAATCAGTCCTATTAGTTAAATCTGTAGTTCTATTTTGTCATATACTGAATTGCTGTTTATCATTCATAACGCATCATTAATTAACAATGCCAAAAATATCCATTGTTGCACCACTTTTTAACGAGAGCGAAACGTTTCCGCATTTGGTGAAACGGCTCACTGATTTGATGCAATATGCACCGACTAAAATAGGTATCGCCGCCGAGGATATTGAGGTAGTTTTGGTCAATGACGGCAGCCGAGATTCGACACCCGAATTGATGCAACAAATAGCTTTTCTTGACACCCGTTTCCATTGCGTTTTTTTAGCTCGAAATTATGGACATCAAATTGCGCTCACGGCGGGGCTTCAAAAAGCCCGTGGTACTGAGGGGGTTATGGTGATTGACGGTGATTTACAAGACCCACCTGAGTTATTGTATGATTTTTATAAAAAACATCAAGAAGGCTACGATGTGGTGTATGCCGTGAGAGAAAAACGTAAAGAAAGTTTCTTTAAAAAAGTGGCGTATAAAGCCTTTTATCGCCTTTTGAAATCCATTTCTTACATCAATATTCCTTTAGATTCGGGCGATTTTTCCTTCATAAGTAGGCGTGTGGTGGATGTTTTGAACCGTATGCCCGAAGAAAGCCGCTACATCAGAGG
>JAYTMW010000508.1:0-8622 GCA_043728105.1 Saprospiraceae bacterium
AGCCTCATACTGAGGGGTCTCCAAAACCTTCACACTACCCTATCAACAACCGCCAACAAAGCCACATTAATTTTATTCTTTCCAATATTAGCCTCGTCATTGGAAATAATGTTAAATCTAATTTTCTGTTTCAGTTCATTCAATGCCGCCGATTGCATGATGGCTTCGGTTATCGCATCTTTATCTTCTTTTTTCTCAAAATACGCTAAAAGTTGCTTGATACAGTCATCCGTTTTATTGTTAGCAAGCAAATCTTTAAATTTTTGTGCTTTCGGAGAGACAACTGTCGCTTTAGATTCAACCGTCGTGGCATTGTTAACAGTAGATCTATTGTTGATGGTGGCGTTACTGATGTTGCTAAATTTATCGCCCATCACAATTTCGTTAGCAAGCATAATGTTGTGTATGACATTTTTAGAGTCACTCAATTTATCCGTAGAAAGCAATTCCAACAAGCCTTCTTTGCCCGATACACCGAGGATTTTATTACCCAAAAGATTGAGTTCATTGATAGATTGCTTGAAAATCTTAGCCTGTTCTGAAGCAAAAGTCACGAGTTTATCAACCGATTGAGTTTGGGCTAAGTCATCCAATTGTCTATCAATATCATAAGTCATATTGTTCACAATGCCAATGAGGTAACCTTCATGTTGGTCAATAAGATAGAAAACTTCTCTAAATTCATTTTTCTGAACTACCGTAAAATTATTGATAATGGGTTCAATATTGTCTCGATATTGTGCTTGAAGTTCGTTCAATTGCCCACAAATAAGCTGAACATCCCGATAATAATCTCTCGAAGTCAATAATTTTACTTCTCGCCTCAATTCTTGGATTTTATCGCTCCCCAAATCACTGTCTCGTAGCAAAGAAACTTCTATCAAAATAGGGTAAATATTATTAAATGCTTGATTGATAACTTGGGTAAGTTTAGAGATAAAGCGTAACACTCGACGAGAATCTGTAACGTCAATGTTTGCATTTTCAATGACCGCTTGTGTCATCAGTTTCAATTGATTTATGAGGTCTGATTGCTGATACATCTTGGTTAATTTTAAGGTTATTGGAAATGGTTTCTGTTGTGTAATTTATAAGGTTTTGTAAATTAAGTATATTCAAAATAAATACGAAAATAATACAATTCCCTTTAACTTGTTTACGAAAATGATGTAAACATGCGTTTATTGTATTCTTAATTATTATTTAATTTAAACTAAAAAACTTATATTAAAAAACACAAAACAACGTTAGTACATTACAACTGAAAACCCCTACTTCTAACACTCAAATATTCATTCACTTTCAAAACTTTCCACCCATGGAAATCAACAAACGCAAACAAGAAGTACAATGGCTTTTGACTTCGGGCAACCTCGAAGCGGGCATCAAAAGGGCGATGGATTTTATCAAAGATTTTGGTAACACCCAACAAACCATTGTGGATGTCGTGGATTTAAGCCACCAATTCAATACCGCAAAATTAGACGATTCTTTAACACCCGATGTCAAACAAGACATTACGTTCAAGATAAAAACCATAAAGCCTTGATAATCAGCGCATTATCAAGGCTTTTCCGGTGAAAATACTGAGGGGTCTCACATTATCACTATAAAACAGGTCAAATCTTTTTTGGAAATTATACTATGATTTTGTATTTCTTTAAACTAACTTTGTGAATCAAAAAAGTAGTAAAGAAATGAAAGTTAGTCATATAGAAATACAGTCCTATCTACAATTCAAAGATTTTAGTTTGGATTTGACTTATCCAAAAGGGCATGAAAAACAAGGGCAGCCATTGGATAAAGTCTGTTTTATTGGTCAAAGTGGAACTGGGAAGACATCGCTTCTGAATCTGATAAAAACGATAATTATAGATGGTTCTCACATTGGAAAATTTGCCAATGAATCCATGCATAAAGTTACAGCTGATATTGTTTTAGGGAATAATAGAGCTAATGGTAGAATTACAATAGAAAATGGAAACGTAAAGTCTGAATTCATCCAGAAATTGAATAAATACACACTTACTCCCCCTAAGATTGAAATTGAATATTTCCAATTTTTAAATAGCCAATATCAAAATCAAAATATTTTGGTATCCTTTCCCGCCGAAATGAATACTAATTTACAAAGCATTTTTAAACCAAAAACAGAAAGAGGAATAGTGGTTTCTTCCAATGAGACGAATATCCCATCATCCCTGAATGAAAACAGTCTAAAATATTTCGATTTTGAACAAAGTAATATTGAATCAGTTTGGAACATTATTTTGGATGATATTCAAAAATATAAAGTTGCCCAACTCGGCTTTAACAATGAATTAAGCAATCGTTTGAATAGCAAGGCGATTGAGATTGAAACTTTTTTGAAAGATTTTCAAGCATGGAAAGCAAAGAATCCAAATCCGCTCAAAGAACTCGCAGATAAGTTAAATCCCATGTTAAACCGTTTCTTTTTGGAAATAAAACCTGAATTTGATTTTAAAACAGCCGATGATTTGCGCTTTATTCAGATTTATCAAAAGGACGGTAATCAAGAAATACCCAATAGTGGTTGGAGTACAGGAACAAAACAATTGATTATGACCGCTACGCCGCTATTGAAACTCAATACAGACAAATCTGTAATTTTGATAGACGAGCCAGAACGTTCTTTTTATCCTGATATTCAAAAGGATTTAATGGGTTTTTATAGACATCTTGCGCCCAAAGCTCAATTTTTCGTGGCTACCCATTCCCCAATTATTGCCGCTTCGTTTGATCCTTGGGAGATTATCGAATTGAAGTTTAATGAAAAGGGAAATATTACCCAAGAGTTGTACTTCCAAGGCGAACATCATGTTGATAACTATCGAGTACACCCGAAATACCTTCGTTGGGATGCCATTTTAACCCAACTTTTCGATTTAGAACAAGACGGCATGCCCGATAGACAAACAAAATTACAAGAACTTGCCGAAATGGATGTTCAATTACGAAAAATGAAAAAAGCCAACGGAAAAGCCAATCAAGCAGAAGTAAACGCTCTTTGGAAACGTTTCAAAGAAACAGCCGTACTACTTGATTGGAAAATACAAGATTACTATGAAGAAAATTAACAAAAAACAACAACTTTCCACGGTATATAAAAAGTGGGAAAATGACTTAGAAGAAAAGAACACAGATCATCCAAAGTATATTTCCTCAAAAGGTGAATATTATATTGATATCGTAATGGATTTATTGCGTTGTCAAAATGGGCTATGCGCCTATACAGAGGTGCAACTTTGCCCAATTGAGTTTTTGACTGATAATAAGTGGGTGAAAGGACGATATAAAGAAAATATTGATGGTAAAGTACACAACGGGCAATTAGAACACTTCGACGAAAGCCTAAAATGGAAAGAAAAAAGTGAGAAAACGACCACTGATAATAATGTCATTCATCAAAAAAAAGATTGGCTTTGGTCTAACTTTTTTATGGTGGATTCTGATACAAATAACCGTAAAAGCACTAAGGCAGTTGACTATATAGTGAAACCTGATTTAGACAATTATGACCCTTTTATACTTTTCGATTATAGTTTAATAACTCACATGTTTACGCCCAATACTGATTTGACTAAAACAGAACAAAACCGTATTAGGGCAATGATTGAAGTTTTAGGGATAAATTTTCCAAATGTTGTAGATAAGAGAAGGCAAGTATTAACCCGCACAGTAAACTACCCTTTGATAAGTGAAATACAATTTCCAACAGCAGTTGAATTTTATAAAAGAAATAGCATTTGAAGTAGCAATACTGAGGGGTCAACCAATTCGAGCAATTCAATCAAGAAAGACTATGATTATTGTTTTAAAACACCCATTACATTTCTCCCAACTTTCCCTTATTTTTGCGCTCATTTTAAAATAAGATATAGACTCAAAATCGAAAACCTACTTATGGTCACACTCAAACTACTTTTTTGGTTACTCCTTTTCATCGTTTTTTACGCCTACGTAGGCTACGGTATTTTACTTTTTTTGTTGATAAAAATAAAAAGAGTATTGGGTTCTAAACCCGAGCAAAATGCTACTTATGAATTGCCCGAAGTAACATTCATCGTCGCTGCCTTCAACGAAGAGCGTTGGATTGAAGATAAAATCAAAAATTCTCTGGCTCTTGATTATCCAAAAGATAAGATTCGTTTCTTTTTTGTCACCGACGGCTCGGATGATTCTACACCTGATTTGATTAAAAATTATCCAAAAAATGGATACGATATTCAATTGTTTCATCAGCCAGAGCGCAGAGGAAAAATTGCCGCTGTTGAACGCATTATGCCTTTCGTGAAAACACCCATCACCGTTTTTACGGATGCCAATACGGATTTGAATCCCGAAGCGATTAAAAGTATTGTCAAATGTTATAAAGACCCAAAAGTTGGGGCTGTGGCGGGTGAAAAGCGGGTAGAAATGAGTAGCGGCGAGGCCAGCGGCGCAGGTGAAGGCATTTACTGGAAATACGAATCGCTGTTGAAAAAATGGGATGCCGAATTGTACAGTGCCGTGGGTGCAGCAGGTGAGTTGTTTTCAATACGAACCGACCTCTACGAAAAGGTTTCAAAAGATACTTTGATTGAAGATTTTGTAATGACGCTCCAAATTGCGATGAAAGGCTACACCATCGCCTACGCACCCGAAGCCTTCGCCGTCGAGGGTCATTCGGCGGATGTGAAGGAGGAATTGAAGCGTAAAATACGTATTTCGGCGGGTGGTTTACAAGCCGTTTGGCGGTTACGAGGTTTGTTAAATCCTTTCAAATATGGCGTTTTGACGTTTCAATACATCTCACATCGAGTCTTGCGTTGGACGCTTGCGCCTCTGGCTTTGCCTTTGATTTTTATTATTAATTCTCTATTAGCCAAAGAAAGTACGTTTTACACGTATATATTGTATGCACAAATTTTCTTCTACGGAACGGCTCTGATGGGTTGGATTTTTGAACAAATGAAGATGAAAGTAAAAGCGTTTTACGTGCCTTATTATTTCTGCGTGATGAATTATTCTGTCTATCGTGGTTTTTTCCGTTTAGTGGCGGGCAAGCAATCGGTGGTTTGGGAGAAGTCGAAGCGGGCTTGATTTTAAAAAATTTTGCTGTGTTATAGAAAACCAACGACCCCCTCAGTATTTGCGCTCTTTTTCGAGTGAAATACTGAGGGGTCGTTGCGTTTAAAATAACATCCTTAATTTTTCACAAACCGCTTGTTCATTTTTAAATTATCAGACATCAATTCCAAAACGTACAAGCCCGTAGGCAAACTCGATACATCTAACTCATTGACTTGATAAGTTTTATCCATTACAATTTGTCCTAAATTATTGTAAACCACTACCCTATTTGGCTCAAAACCAGTTGCACTAAAAGTAATTTTATCCTTTGTTGGATTTGGAAATAAGGTAATATCACTACTTTCTTTAAGACTCACACTCACGATATTTGACGGTTTTTCTTTGCCATCATAATCAATTTGGCGCAACCGATAATACGAAATACTGATGGGACCGTCGTCATAAAAAGTATAACTGCGTGGAAAATTAGTAGAACCAGCCCCTTTCACTTCGCTTATTTCGGTGAAGATTTTGCCATCAAAACTGCGCTCAATTTTAAACACTTTGTTATTCAATTCAGTCAAAGTTGTCCACGTCAAAATATTCCGATTACCCTTATTGACAGCTTGGAAATTGGACAATTCAACGGGCAAAGCCGCCGCACACGCACCCGCCATTGTCCAGCCAATGGTTTTCAACAAAGCACAACCCAAAGCCCCCAAATTTTGTTGCGATTCACCATAATTTAAATATGGTGTCATCAAAGCATTTGCAGTAGCTTCATAAGTTGTCTCGTTAAAATGACTGTAAGTTGAACCAGGTTCTTCAACCGCTGGCGCATACAATCTGGCTCGATTTCCACCATTTACATTTCTGATAATGGGGCTATCAAAGTAGAGACTATTCGACAAAATGAGGGTTCTTACGGCATTTGATGGATTTGTTAAGGTCAAAATAGAAGCACCCGCATTGTTTTGAACATATCTATCATAAATTTCTGGATAAACAACAACCCCAACATTATAACCCCAACAACCTTTTGAGGTGCCATCACAAGGCAGTTCAGTATCGTTTGCCCTACCTGAACCCGTAAAACCAAGGCCGTGACCAATTTCATGCAAAACGGTACTCAAAAAATCGATTTTATCAAACGGTGGATTGCCGTCTAAACCAAAATAAAAATCAGGTTCATTAATATTAAATGACATACCAATATCAAAATCAGTTGTGACATATACTTCATAACCCTCAATCGCTTTAATGAGTGCCGTTGGATAAAATGACTTTGGAGACGATGTAAAAGGATAAATATCTTCTCCTGGCCCAGTTGAGCCCAAGACACCCACGTCCAAAACTTCAAAAACAGCATCAATACGAATAGGTATCGTGGAAGTGATTAATGTTGACCAAATATCAACCGCTTTCTGAAAAGCCGCTTTTGCGGCAGGATTGGCGTTGAAACCCGCATCATAAGTCACTAAAAATGTAGCCGTAGCCAAACTTTGAGAAACATCTTGATTGATAGAAAGATTCCTTCTTGTTGATGATTGAATAGGCATTGGATTATTTTGCCGCATCAATGTGGCCTTTTCGATTACGTGCATGTCTTGTGTACAGCCTACTTTATTTTCTTCATTGAGGTATAAATAATGCTTTTTGCCAATTCTTGATTGACGTAAAGGTGATTGAGCAAAAGCCGAATCAAGGAAAAAGGTTATGACAATTAAAAAATATACCCTTGTGTAAATTGTATGTTTCAACATAAATTTTATTTTAGTTAATTAGTTAATCTTATTTTCAATAATCGCAAAACATATTATAATAAATAATTATTGCACAAATAAAGGAGATTAAAACGAATCTAACTTGTTTTAATCAAAAAATACCACACAAAAGTTAGTTGAAAAATAATATGCTCATCAAACCTATATTGATTTTGACTTTAAAAAAGACAAAAATACTGAGGGTCCCCTTTTCGTACCTTTCAAAACCATCAAGCAATATAAAATTTAGATTATTTTTAAACAAGCAATAAATTCAAACTTTTTCAACTATAAATCGTTGTATTTCAATAAGTTACATAGATTATACATCAGAAAATAAATACATTTTTTTTCAATTTGTAACAATAACTTAATTTTATCTCAATAAAAGAAAGAATAACTCCTTATAAGGTTTCATAAAAAAGAGGGAGTTTCATACATTTGCCGAGTTATATTAAAAAATAAAAATTATGGATCAAGTACCACAAGGAATTAACACTTATTTGCCCATCTTAATTATGATGTTCGTGGCATTTGGTTTTGTCGTAACTACAATGGTGGCAACGCATATTTTAGGCCCTCAAAAGAAGTCAAAAGTGAAAGGTGAGGCCTTTGAGTGCGGTATCGAATCGCAAGGCAACGCCCGCACACCGTTTTCGATTAAGTATTTCCTCGTGGCGGTGCTTTTCGTTTTGTTCGACGTTGAAGTAATTTTTATGTATCCGTGGGCGGTCAATTTTAAGAAATTAGGCTTGGCTGGTTTAGTAGAAATGTTTATATTTATAGCAATATTTCTAACAGGCTTTTTTTACATTGTGAAAAAAGGCGCATTGACGTGGGATAAGTAATAGTTGATAATTGATAGTTTAGAAAATTTTTAACAGTCAATCAACTATTATTTACAATATATAACTGAGTTTAAAAAAATAGTCATTATGGCAGATACAAAAACAGCGATTGATATTCGCCCCGAACATCAACCTCCTGGCTTAGAAGGTCAAGGATTTTTCGCAACGAAAGTAGATTACGTAGTGGGTTTGGCTCGTAAAAATTCTTTATGGCCTTTGCCTTTTGCCACTTCGTGCTGCGGCATTGAATTTATGGCAACTATGGCTTCTCACTACGATTTGGCTCGTTTTGGTATGGAGCGTTTGAGTTTTTCACCTCGTCAAGCGGATTTATTGATTGTGGCTGGCACAATTTCCAAAAAATTAGGCCCCGTTTTGCGTCAAGTGTATGAGCAAATGGCCGAGCCGAAATGGGTTATTTCGATGGGTGCTTGCGCTTCAAGCGGTGGCATTTTCGATTCTTATTCTGTGTTGCAGGGCATTGACCGCATCATACCCGTAGATGTGTATATCCCTGGTTGCCCGCCCCGCCCCGAGCAATTGCTGGACGGCATCATGAAAATTCAAGAAATGACGCAAAATGAATCATCACGCCGCCGTGATTCACCCGAATACAAGCAAATGCTTGCGGGTTATGGCATCGAATAAAATGTGATTGAGTGATTAAGTTATTAAGTGATTAAACAAAGTCACTCAACAAATCACTCAATCACTATAATCACTTAATCACAATAATATATGCAATCAAATATTCAAAATCCACATCTGAAATTCAAAACACCCGAAGTTGATGCCTTGAAAACAAAGGTTGAAGACAAACTCCGTCAGCGATTCGGTGAAGGTATTTTAGCCGTTTCACTTGACTACGATTTTCCTGTTTTTGAGGTCAAAAGAGACATTGTCATTGATGTTTTGGAATATCTATACAATGATTCGGA
>JAYTMW010000509.1:0-1576 GCA_043728105.1 Saprospiraceae bacterium
CGACAAAGCGTTTTTAGCGGGGCCGATGCAAGCACCTGAATTTGCTGAAAAAACCGTTGCGAGCAGTATTGGTTTACCCGTAGATAAAATTGATATTGAAATGACCCGCATGGGCGGTGGTTTTGGTCGTCGTGCCTACCCACATTATATGGTAGAGGCAGCCTTGATTTCGCAAAAAGCAAAAGCCCCTATCAAATTGATTTACACCCGTGAGGACGATATGAGTTATGGCATATATCGCCCCATGTACACCGCAACTTATCGGGCGGCTTTGGATGCGGATAAAAAACTCATCGGTTTTCACGTAAAAGGTGGCGGTATTCCCGAACACCCGATTCATGCCAATCGCTTTCCAGCGGGTGCCGTGGATAATTATTTGGCAGAAGGTTGGGAGATTCCGTCTAACATAACAATCGGGGCTTTCCGTGCGCCCCGTTCTAATTTCAACGCCGCCGCTGAGCAATCTTTCCTCGATGAATTGGCTGAAGCAATGGGCAAAGACCCCATTGATTTCCGCCTTGAATTGTTGAAGCGAGCCAAAGAAAATCCAGTTGGCAAAAACAATGATTATGATGCAGATAGATACGCCAGCGTATTGACATTGGTGCGAGACAAATCGGATTGGAACAATGCAGCGAATCGTAAGAAAAATCGAGGCGTTGCCGCTTATTTTTGCCACAATTCCTACGCCGCCCACGTGGTCGAAATGGTCATCCGAGACGGTCAGCCGTATGTGGAACAAGTGTTTAGTGCCATGGATTGCGGCATTGTCATCAATCCAGATGCCGCAAAAAACATGGTCGAAGGAGCTGTCATAGACGGCATTGGCAATGCTTTATACGGGAATATGACCTTCAAAGACGGTAAAACAGACCATAACAATTTGAACACCTACCGCATCATTCGCCACAATGAAGCACCTAAAAAAGTGGATGTACATTTCGTGCAAAACGATTTAGATCCAACGGGTTTGGGCGAGCCGCCTTTTCCGCCAGTGTTTGGGGCAGTGGCAAATGCGCTCTATAAAGCCACGGGGAAAAGGCATTATATACAACCCTTTACGGTTGAAACACCTAAATCACAAGGGTAATGTAGCGGCGGTTTCAACCGCCGAATATTATATAAAATACTGAGGGGGTACTTTCTGTTTGAGGAAGTATCCCCTCAGTATTATTGACACTTTATTCTTTCACAAACTTCTTAGTAAACAAAGTTCCGCTTGAAGAAACTTTTACGATATAATTTCCAGAAGAAAGCCCAGCTATATTAATCGTGTTATTTTTTTGAAAAGTTTTTTTAGTCAGTATTAGATTACCTAAAATACCATAGATATTAATCTCTGCTTCGCTTTCAAAAGAAGTATTTGGAATTGCAATTGTTAAATTATCATTGGCTGGATTAGGAAACAGGATTATATCATTTTTTGAAACTTCTACAAGAGTATTTGTTATTGAAGTACTACAGTTATTATCTTTAAACTTTTGAAAATTGATTCGTGGCCACGCTTTTTTACACCAATCAATTAGGTCATTCATAATTTTACAATCTACACCCTCTGCTTTAAATTTAGGAATTA
>JAYTMW010000510.1:0-4530 GCA_043728105.1 Saprospiraceae bacterium
GGTGTGCCTAAACCCTTGAATTGTCCTCCTTCAATGAGTCGAAAAGCCATTAGTCTTTTTTATTATACCAATGGTCGCCCAGTACATGAGGTCAATGACGGTTTGCAAGATTTTTCTTCTATTTTGTCTTTTAGAAGAAAAAAAGATACTTCAAAATCATCCATTGGTAAATTATTTAAAGGGATTTTTAATTAGTGAATAGTGATTGGTGAATAGTCATTAAATTGGTTGACCCCCTCAGTATTTTTGATAAAAAGTTGATTTTCAATATTTTAAATATACAAAATAATGTCCAATAGACATAATCCATTTAAGTTAAGTGATAAAGAACGATTGATAGAAGTAATAGCTATCATCATTTTTTTAATTGTCTTTATTGGCTCATTTCTAAAACTACTTTTTTTCTAAGATATAAACATGCTATCAAATTCTTCATCAAAATACAATTTGAAAAAATGGTTTAACAATCAATTTTTCGCTCAAAAACTGAATAATCCAATGGGTTATTTGTTGTTGACGACTTTAGGTTTGGCGTTGGGAAGCCTTGTCCCGTATGTTGGTATAGGTGGAAGTACGCTCTTCATTGTAGGCGTGATTGCATTGCCTTTGGTCTTAGCTTGTATGTTTTTTCATCAATTTGGGGTTGCTTTTACGTTAATTATAGCCTTTTTAGTTCAACTCGTAGGAAAATATACGGAAGCACCGATTGGCACATCGCTCGACGCACTTTTGGTTTTGATGATTTTTGGTATCCTCATTGGGCAAGTCATTAAAAAAGATTGGTCGTTTGCCAAAGACCCAATCAGCACCCTCCTACTCCTTTGGATTTACTTCAATATTTTTCAAATTTTGAACCCTTCGCAAGAGTCAAAAATGGCTTGGCTTTATACCGTTCGAAGTTTGGCGATTTTAAATTTATTGTATTTTATAGCTTGTTATGCCTTTAATTCTTTGGAGCGCATCAAGCAAATTTTGCATTTAATCATTGGTTTAGCCTTGTTTACAGCACTTTATGGACTAAAACAAGAGTTCGGCGGATTTAGCTCCACCGAAAAATCGTGGATTTATGCCGACCCTGAACGCTTCCAATTATTCTTTCAATGGGGACGCATGAGGATATTTTCAATCTTCAACGATGCCATGACATTTGGCATTATGATGTCGTACATGGGTCTTTTTTGCATCGTTTATGCCACCGCTCCGATGAAATGGACTTGGCGGGTGTTTCTTGTTTTGTCCGCCATTATTATGTTTTGGTCGTCCACTTATTCAGGCACACGTACGAGTTTTGTACTGATTCCGATGGGTTTTGTGATGTATGCTTTATTGTCGCTCAAAAAAGAAGTCATTATAGGAAGTATTATTTCTGTTGGAATATTAAGCGTATTAGTCATTGCACTTTCTCGTTCAAGCCCCGTGTTTTATCGAATTCGTTCCGCCTTTCAACCGAGTGAAGATGCTTCGGTTCAAATCAGATACTACAATCAACAACGCATTCGTCCTTTTATTTACAGTCATCCGATTGGTTATGGCCCTGGCAGCACGGGTTTATGGGCAAGGCGTTTTACACCCAATTCGTTCTTAGCGGGCTTCGCACATGACAGTTATTACGTCCGTTTGGCCGTCGAAGAAGGTTGGTTGGGCTTGATTTTATACATGACTTTTCTGTTCACTGTGCTGCGTCGCAACCTCTATTTTTACCTTCGGGTACGTGATCCGACTATAAAAATTCTGTATTTAAGTATTCTCACATCTCTTTTCATGCTTGCCGTGGCGAACTATCCGCAAGAAGCCATTGTGCAATTGCCGACGAGTTTGGTGGTCTATGTTTTCTTTGCTGCCATCGTTCGGTTGAAGGATTTTGACCCTTATTATCAGAGTGTGGTGAAGGAGATGGAGGGGAAATAGTGGCTTTTTTTCTTAAATACTGAGGGGCCTCTTTTAAATACAACAACAAAAATCCTCTTTGCAATTGTTTGCAAAGAGGATTTTTTTATTCAAAATAAATGTTTAATTTTGTTCACATCCATTTGAAAAGACATCTATAAAATCTTAACTTTGTCAAAATTTAAAAAATGAATAAAGTAAAAAAAGTACCCGTTATCCGATTAGACCCAGAAAGCGATTTGGCTATTGGCTTAATCAAAATGTTGGAACATAAAAAACTTCGGGAGCGATTCTATGAAGGAGAAATAAGTATGAACGAATTAAACCGATTACTCAAAGAAAAAGGCATTAACAAAAAATATGACCATCCAAGAGCCGTATGACTTCATGCGTTTTCGTAACGAATATGAGTTTACAACAAGTAATGAAATAGAATATGTTGTCGTCTTTTCTGATGGTGCCTTCCTATTCGCTAATCTACCAAATCATATTCCTGTTTTTGAAGTTTCAATTTCAGTAGTTAGTTTAGGTAAAAATCTTTCACCTCCACATGATTTGCGTGCTGAGGCAACTTTCATTCAAATTTTCCAAGACTTCTTAATAGAACATCAAAACAGTATTGTCTATGTTTGCGATACTAAGGACAATAAACAAGGAGCCAGACATCGAAAATTCGATATGTGGTTTAATCGAAATGAATCCATTGATATTGAAAAACACGATACAAATTTCATCGTGGGAGAATTAGCTATATATGCCTCATTAATCATTCATGTTCTTAATCCATTTAAAGAATCCATGATAAATATTTTTAATAATCAAAAAAAAGAATACGATAAAGATTGATAAAAATACTGAGGGGCCTCCAAAACATACCCCTCAGTATTTCACAAAATAAGACCCCACCTACCTACGTTAATGTGTTATAAAAAAAAGGAATACCCAATTTCTTCACAACATAAATCAAAATAAAACCCACTATTTTGAGCCACTTTCATCAAAAAACGAGATAAAAATTTGATTTACAATGTTTTATCAAATATATTTGTACTCTGTGACGAGAACTTTACTATGAAGTCTTAATTAAAAGAATAATACAAACAGACTATGAGATAACTGAGCTCGCACTTTTTTTCATTTATCACACATGACAACGCTATGAATTTTCCGAGAAAAGCTACACTGACAGCAGCCTTAATAGCTGCGTCCCTTTGCGTACAAGCGCAAACGCTTATAGAAAAAGCCGACAAGCAATATGAACTTCATGCTTACCGCTTGGCTGCCAAATCCTACGAAAGCATCTACGCTCGTGACCCCGATGAGTTGGGTATCGTGCTCAAATTAGCGGATTGCTATTTCCACCTCAATGAGGCGGATAATGCCGCTAAGTTTTTCAAAAAAGCTGTCGCTGACCCCAAGGTTCGTGTCGAAGCGCATTTGAATTATGGTAAAGTGCTGATGATGATGGGTCGTTATGAAGAAGCGGAAACACAATTCCGTGAATTCAAACGTGCGGATGCCACGGTTGGTGAAAATTATATCAAATCGTGTCAATTTGCTCGTGAAAATGAGCGTGACGAACCTGATATGAAAGTTACACCTTTATATAGTATCAACACAGCCACATCCGACTTTGGTGTTTCGATGCTCAAAGATCAAATTGTTTGGTCTTCAAGCCGTGATGACATTGCTCGCTCGAAAGGTGAAAATGTAAAAAACGTATGGTCGGGCGCAACGGCTAATCAATTGTTTAGCGCACCCATTGAAGGCGTTTCTGAAAAGCCTTTTAATATCAAATTCTTGAAATCTGACTTGAAAAATACGTGGAATGAAAGCCATGCTTCCTACTCTGCCGACGGCAAAACGGTTGTTTTCATGCGCAACAATCTCGACGATGGCGAACGCATTACAAGCAATGGCGGTATGGAATTTAGTCTTTATATTGCTGATGTAGATGCGGAAGGTAATTGGAGAGATGTGAAGGCTTTCCCACACAATGGTTCAGGCTATTCAACGGGCTTCCCTTCGTTGAGTCCAGACGGTAAGACTTTGTATTTTGCTTCCAATCGCCCAGGTGGTATGGGTGGTTTTGATATTTATGCGTGTCAAAAACGTAGCCTTATTTGGGGTGAACCTCGCAATTTGGGTGCTGCCATCAACACACAAGGCGATGAAATAACACCTTTCCACGATGGGAAAACGCTTTATTTTGCCTCTGATTATCAAACAGGTTACGGTGGTTTTGATATTTTTAAAACAGAAAATAATTTTGATGTCATCAACATGGGCACCAGCATCAACACAAGTGGTGATGACTACGGTTTCGTGATTGACCCCTCAGTAAAAATCGGTTTTTTTGTCTCTACCCGCAAAGGAGGTAAAGGCAGAGAGGATATTTACAAGGTAGAAAAAGCGGGTGAAATGGCTCAAATTATCATCTTAGATTCTAAAAAAGAATTGCTCAAAGATGCTAAAGTAACCGTCACAGAAGGCGACCCACTGAGTTTGAGACAAGTGCGTAATAACTATGTTTTAGACCTAAATAGTGGTAAAGGTTATACAATTGACATCAAAAAAGACGGTTTCAAGCCGCAATCACTTAAATTAAATAAAACGTATGATAATAAAACCCGTATCGTAGAA
>JAYTMW010000511.1:0-3281 GCA_043728105.1 Saprospiraceae bacterium
AAATTGTGTTATACTAATCAAAAATAATAGTGGTACTTTGTACTAAATTTAAATGCTGCATGTTACGCAGAAGTAAAATCGCTTAAAAAAATAGGGAAATGAAGTTGCAGATACAAATAAAAATGAATGAGGATTTATATCTTCGCAATCCCGAGCAAACGGAATTGGGGAAGAACATTATTAAACATGGGATTCAATTGATTTATAAAAATGGGTTTGAATCCTTTACATTTAAGAAGTTGGCAGAAGATATTGGCACAACCGAAGCAGGGGTTTACCGTTATTTTGAAAACAAACATCGCTTGCTCCTGTATATAGTCGCTTGGTATTGGAGTTGGCTTGAATTTCAAATTATTTTTCAAACAAATAATATTGCAGACCCAACCATTAAGTTAAAAAAAATAATTAATCTATTGGCAACAACTGTTGAAGATGATGAACAAACAAGTTATGTGAATGAAAGTTTGCTGCACCAAATTGTCATTGCAGAAGGTTCAAAAGCCTATTTGACTAAGCAAGTCGGAGAAGATAATAAACAGCAATTTTTTAAACCCTATAAGCAGCTTTGTGCCGTTATTGCAGAAGTAATTTTAGAATATAATCCGAAATACAAATATTCAAGATCATTAGCCACGACAATCATTGAAATGGCACATTTTCAGAATTTTTTTATGTATAACCTACCTTCGCTGACCGATTTTGGGAAGAATAAAGAGGAATCGGAAATAATTTTATTTCTCGATGATTTGGTTTTTTCGATTTTAAATCAAGCTAACCAAACGCCATGACAGCATGAGCAATAGTCAATTTCTATCCCTTTTTTATGGGTTACTAACAAAGGCTCATGACATCGAAGGCAGTTCATGATTAATTTATTTAAATTTAATCTTTTACTAAACTTGTTTGGTTAGGGTTAGAAGCACTCGTTTTAGGGGTTGTTTGATTGCTTGTAGTCTCCGCGGGGTTCATCATCATCTGCATAGAGCCATTTGTTATAATAACTTTTGAATTGGGTGATTCCGACAATTTGAGCCATGCTTCGATGTTTTTGAACTGCAAAATCTTATCTGTCAAACCTTGTGAAATAATTTTATTAGCGTCTCTAACCCCTTCCGCTTCGATGGTTTTGCGTTCAGCTTCCCGTCTGGCTGCTTGAAGCACAAACTCCATGCGTTGCGCTTGTTGCTCCGATTCTAATTTTTCTTCTATCGCTTTTGACAAAGTGCGGGGTAGCTGAATACTTTTTAACAAGACAGCTTCTACAAATATGCCTTTACCGTCCATTGTTTTCATCATCAAATCTCTAATCGCTTTTTCAATTTCAGCACGATTGCCCGAGTGCATGTCTTTGGCAAAATATTTAGAGGATACATCTGCCACTGCCGAGCGAAAAACGGGTAAAACAACCGATGCCGCATAATCAATACCTAAATTACGCAATAAGTTGGGTACTTTCTTTGGCTCTATGTTGTAGAGAATAGATACCTCTGAACCAATCGTTAAACCTTCTTTCGATGGTATGTCTAATCGCACCTCCATATTAATCGTTTGTGACGGCACTTTCACAATCATAGAAGTGAATGGATTAAAACCTTTAAGACCACTGGTGTAGATTTTATCGCTGTATTTACCAAAAGTGCGTTTCACACCCACTTCGCCTTCACGAACAACCGTGCAAGAAGACATCAGTAAAAGAAAAACAGTAGAGAGTAGTGCGAGTGATTTCAAATAAGAGCTTTTCATTATCGTTTAATTTATAGGTGAAAAAATAATTATTAGAATTTCTATTTTTGTAATACTATTGCTACAACTTACCTTTTTTAAAGGTCCCTTTATTTTTGTTATAATTTTGTCAAAATGCGCTATTGTTTTTTCCCGCAATCCGAAACCGCAACCCTGCATGAACAGAGTAATTAAAAAAATCGTCATTGACAACAATCCCATTTGCACCCGATGTAAGCCGATAACTGCCCCCGATGTTCAAATCTAATGCCCGTATGAGGTGTATAGAAATATTGACCCCCAATTCAGAAACAAAAAAATAATCGCCTGCTATCACATTTTTATTAGAAAACAAAGTTTCACCGAATAAAAATTCGTCTTGCTGATTGATAGTGGCATGACCTAAGCCAAATTTGACAGGTAAGGAAACATCTATTCGGCTATTAGGGTGAAAAAAAACTTCGTTGTAAAAACTGATTTGTGAAAATTCAAACACATTGGGTTCGCTCACGCCACCAGATATAAAAAGTATTCTTCTTGAATCTGTTAAGTCTAAACTCAACCCTGTTGCCAATCGGTCTCCAAAAACGGCAGCACCATTGATGGAAAAACCATGAGTAGTAACATTTTTTATGGGATAGTTTAAATAATTGACATCAAGTTGAAGGTATGAATAACTAAAAGATGTTTTAGGCTTACCATTGGGCAAATGCAATTTTTGGGCTGACAAGTAGCCGCATAGCATAATGCTTAACAAGAACATTATTGATACTTTCATGGTGTATTGTTTTTAAGTTTTTACCAAATTTTTTTCAAAAAAGACACCCCTCAGTATTTGATGTATTTTAGGCAAATCTTTTTGTCTTATACCGCAATAATTGCAGCCTTATGGCAACGAAAGCCTTACCTAATGCCGCTTCAAAAGTTTTACAGCTTTCTTTGATGAAAATAACCCCATTAGGAATGTGAATTGTAACTTCTACTACACGTTTCTTTTTCAATCCCACATTATCCAATTTTAAAGTTATATAAGCTTCTAAAATGCGGTTAAAGAACTCTTTGAGTTTTGAAACTTTCTGCTCAATTGACAATAAGAATTGTACATCGGCTGGAAAATAAAGGGCTTCGGTTTGAATTTTCATTTTATGATTGATTTAGAAATTAAAATAAATAGCAAATCACTTATTTATAATAGTATTACTATTATCGTAAACCCGAAACCCCCTATTTTAAGTTCATTAATTTTTTTTTTTGACAATTAAATGACAATAGGCTGTTGTGAGATTTTGCAGACTTAGAAGAAAAGTCTTCGATTTTGGAAAGGAAAGAAGGAGTCAGAAATAATTTTACCTCTGGATAATTTGGTTTTTTCGAGTTTAAATAAAGATTAATTGTCCGAAATAAATACCATAAGCGGTAATAGCTGAAGGAACAGAGTTATTTTATAGAGATATTCAGATTCGGAAGTTGTAGATTTACCACCCCAATTGACCCCCTCAGTATTTTCAAGATTTTACCACATTTTTCATGTATAAATCAAGATGATAAAAAAATATTTA
>JAYTMW010000512.1:0-5902 GCA_043728105.1 Saprospiraceae bacterium
CAAGACACGTTAATTACTATTTTATCTGAAAAAATGATGCCCATACCAGAGTTGAGTACCGAAGTGCAGGCGGTGGAAGGATTCAACGTAATAGCCACGGCGAACAACCGTGATAAAGGCGTAAATGAGTTGTCGGGTGCTTTGAAAAGACGTTTCAATACGGTCATTTTGCCCGTGCCAGAGACCATGAAAGAAGAAGTTGAAATTGTGCAAAGAAGAGTTGCGAGCCTTTCAAAAACCTATAAAATGCCCGCCGAAGTACCCGCTTTGTTGGAAATTCAACGCATAGTCACCATTTTTAGAGAACTCCGAAGCGGTGTTACGGCGGACGGCAAAACCAAAATAAAATCGCCGACAGGCACATTGAGTACCGCCGAAGCCATTTCGGTTGTCAACAGTGGTTTGGCGTTGGCGGCGCATTTTGGGGATGGGCGATTGAGCGCACAAGACGTGGCATCGAGCTTGGTTGGAGCCGTTGTAAAAGACCCCGTTCAAGATAAAATTGTGTGGAATGAATATTTGGAAACGGTGGTAAAAACCCGTGAAGAATGGCGTGATGTGTATCGGGCTTGTAAGGAAATTTCTCTTTAAAAAACTGAAAAAAAATGAGCGTAACAATATTAGGCATACGACATCACGGCGTGGGTTCGGCGAAAAACGTTTTAGAAATGTTGACCGACATGAAGCCCGATATGATTTTGGTGGAAGGCCCACCCGAATTGGATGCCCTCATGAAATGGGTAGGGGAGAAGGATTTGAAACCGCCCGTCTCGGCCCTGTGTTATGATGAGGACAAACCACAACGTGCTGTTTTCTATCCGTTTTCTGAATTTTCGCCTGAGTGGCAAGCGGCTTTGTTTGCCAATAAAAATAAAATTCCGATTCGGGTGATGGATTTGCCCGTGGCGATTGCTTGGGAAATGACAGACCAAAAAGCGGAAAAACAACGGGTAGAAAGTGAAAATGAAGCAAAAAATGAGCAAAATACTGAGGGGCCCCTTTTGGATGAAACAGAACCTTTACGACCGTCTTTCAAAGACCCCATATCCTATTTTGCTGAAATAGGTGGTTACGCCGACTCTGATATGTGGTGGGAACACAATTTTGAGCAACGTTTTATTGCCAAATCTGCGCCCGAACATTTTGAAGCGGTTATGCTGATGATGTCAAGTTTGCGGGCTGAGGAAATACCTTCTGTTTTGGAAGAAGAAAACTATTATCGAGAGGCTTACATGGGTCAATTGATTCGTCAAGCCCAACGAGAAATGTATCAAAATATCGTCGTGATTTGTGGCGCATGGCACGCCCCCGCCTTACTCGATTTGGATAAAACCGAAGCCGAACATCTTAAAATTACAAAAAATTTACCCAAAACAAAAATCAAAGTAGGTGTTACGTGGATACCGTGGACGAATGATAGATTGTCCTACCAAAGTGGTTACGGTGCGGGCATTTATTCGCCAGGTTGGTATGGGCATTTGTGGCATAACCCAAAAGACAATGGGGCTATTTGGTTAGCCAATGTGGCCCGTCTTTTTCGGAAAAAGAAGATGGATATTTCCACGGCGCACGTCATTGAGTCGTTGCGTTTGGCGGAGTCGTTGGCATCCATGCGGGGGCTGTCTCGCCCAAGTTTGTGGGAAATGAACGAAGCCGTGCAAACGGTGATGTGCATGGGTGACGGCATTTTGTTGGGGTTGGTAAAAAAAGAACTTATCATTGGTCATGCGCTTGGCAAAGTGCCTTCGGCGTTGCCAAAACTACCCTTGCAGAACGATTTTGAGGACATTATCCGCAAATTGCGCATGGCCCAAACGGCGGAGAAAAAGGATTTAGAATTGGATTTGAGGAAGGAATTGGACCTCAATCGCTCCATTTTTTTATACCGATTAATCATTTTAGACATTCAGTGGGGCAAGCGCATCCACGCCACCAACAAAGGCACATTCAAAGAAGTTTGGACGCTTTCGTGGTCGCCCGAAATGATGGTGAATTTGATTGAAAAAGGCATTTGGGGCAACACGATTCAAGAAGCAAGTTCCAAATTATTGTTGAGCAAAGCCGACGAAACGGCATCCATAAGCGTGCTTTCGGAGATGATTCAGGCGGCTATTCCAGCCGAATTATTTGCTGTTATTGAGTCATTGCTCTTGAAAATCAATGAGTTAGCGACCATTTCGGCAGATATTTTGGAACTCATGGCGGCAATAGCACCTTTGGCAGATGTGGGGCGATATGGTAACGTGCGTAAGTCTGATTTATCCGCCATCAACAGCCTCGTTGAAGGCATGATTATACGGGTTTGCGTGGGTTTGCCAACGGCGTGTTATGGTTTGGATGATGATGCTTCGCAAAAAATGTTTGTACTTATTCGCAAAGTAAATGACTCGGTTCGCTTGCTCGAAAACGAGGCTTTAACGGATATGTGGTTTCAAACCTTGGGCAAATTATTGGATAAAGAAGGCATCCACCCCATCATTTCGGGTTGCACCTGTCGCCTATTGTGCGATGCAAAAATCCTAAATACTGAGGGGGTCACTATTAAACTTGGTTTGGCACTATCAACGGGCAATGACCCTAATTATTCGGCAGGTTGGATAGAAGGTTTTTTGAAAGGCAGCGGCATGATTTTGCTTTATGATGATGCCCTTTGGAATTTATTGTACCAATGGGTGGCTGAACTCACCGAAGAATCTTTTATGATTTTGATACCTATTTTGCGCCGCACTTTCTCAAAATTTGAAGTGGGCGAAAGGCGGCATTTGGGTGAAAAAGCCAAACGTGGCGTTGTTGTAACCCAAGCCAATACTTCACAAGATATTGATAATCCATCATTTAACGCAGAATTAGCGGAACAACCTTTGGCTTTGGTGGCAAGGCTTTTGGCTTTGGCTTAATTTTTAAAAAACTATAAAATATGATACCTATAAATCGTCAAGTGCAATACGATAAATTCGTAGCGGAAGTGAAAGAAGGCTATTACTACACAAGCCGAACAAAAGAATGGGACGCACTTTTTCAGTATCTTGAAAATGAAGATGCGCCTATGCCGAATTATCCGAGAATGTCTGATACTTGGCTTTTTTCGGGTTTGTTTCAAATGCTCGAATTGCCCAACCGATGGGAAAGATTTGATGAACGTATCCTTGAAATGATGGCGATTTTTTGGACATCTCCTACGCACGCAACATCTTATAATCTTTCACCCGAAAGGTTTATTGAGAGTTGGTTGTCAAGGCATAATCCGTATCAAATGGATGTGCAGACATTTTTATCAATGGGGCATATTTTGGAGAAACATAAGGTAAGTGAAGGGTTTTTAGGCTTAGGTTTGCTTCATTATATTTTTAATGATGGGCAATTAACAACTGTGGGTGAGTACGTTTTGGGTATTGCGGATAAAATTTTAGTTATCACACCAAACCAACCGCACCATTCATTTTTCTTACTTTTATTGAAGCAAGATGAAGCCAAATTGGATAAATATTTACCTCAATTAATTGCTTCAAAAAGCCAACAAAACATCATTGGGTTGCATCACGTAGCGGCACTTTTGGCGCACGATGCTCAAAAATACGAAGCATTTGTGGTCAATACTTATAAAGATGCTACGCAAAAATCAGAGGCTATTCAAGTTTTACTCAATCTTAATGATGTTTTTCCTAAAAAGTATGATGGCGAGTTATTGGCTTCGAGTCATAAATATCTTGCCGCCGTAAAGAAACAATTTAAAGACCCTCATTTTCAGTTTGAATGGCTTTATAATCCAAAAACACAGTTAGGGGGACACTTCATTAATACCGTTTTTAGCACTATTTTCAAAGGCGAATCATTGGATGTAGCTTACGAAACGATGGATAATTTTTTGAGTGAATGTCCGAGTACGACCTCAAAAATAATAGAAGACCTTTATGGGTATTTTGGTGAAAAAAGTTTTTCTATTTTGGTTAAATCATTGGGTAAAGTAGATTCGGGTTATAGCAATGTTGATACGACGATTTTGAATACGTTGAAAAAGCATCCGCACACCGATTTTTATCCGCAACTCTGGGAGCTGACCCGCCACACGGCAAAAAAAATGCGCTCTCTGATTGGAAGGCATCTTGCCGTTCTACAAGGCGAAGCCGCCATCCCCAATGCCGAAAAACTCTTACAGGATAAAAGAGCCGATGTGCGTTTAGTGGGTGCCATGATTTTATCGCTCATAAAAACCGAAAAAACACTCGAAATACTGAGGGGGGTACTCAATACTGAAAAAAATGACGATGCCCGTGATGCGATGCTTGAAGGTTTGGCAGGATTTATTAGTGCTGAAACCAACCCAAAAACCATAGCCGAATCCGTGGCACAAGCCAAAACGAGGGGTAAATTCGATAAACCGCTTACAGATTGGTTAAATACTGAGGGGTATCCAAATTTGCATTGGACGGATGGTAATGTAGTAGATGCCGATACATTACTTTTCATTTTCTACCGTATGAATAGAACGAAAGATATTCGTTTTGATATTGAAGCCAAGCCCTTGATTGAGCGCATTGATAAGTCAAAAAGTGCCAATTTTGCTAAGTTTTTGCTTAAAAAATACTTTGAAAGTGGGGCAGATGCTAAGTTCAAATGGTGTATGACTTTGGGTTCTACGCTCGGCGGTGACGATGAATTGGATATGTTGAAACGCAAAGTAAATGAATGGACGGAAGCCTCACGGGGTAAAATGGCAGAGTATGCCGTGAAAGCCTTAGCCCTAAATGGTTCGACAAAAGCCTTGCGTGCGGTTGAGTTTTTCTCTCGAAAATATAAAAGTAAAAACAAAAATATTGGTGCCGCCGCCAACGAATCTTTTACCCTCGTGGCGGAGGAATTGGGTATCACGCCTTACGATTTGGCAGATTCAATCATCCCCGATTTTGGTTTTGAAGGTCTGTTTAGAGTTTTTGAAGTAGAAAAAGAAACCTATCGGGCCTTCATCAACAACGATTTTAAACTCGCTTTTTTGGACGAAGACAACAAGACTTTAAAGGCGTTACCAAAGGCAACAAGTACCGAACTGAAAGAAGAATTTAAAGATATTGCCAAAGAAATCAGAGATATAGTCAAATCGCAATCGAGCCGTTTAGAACAATATTTGGTCATTCAGCGCAAGTGGACGGTGGCTAAATGGGACACGTTTTTTAGAAATAATCCCATCATGTTCACGTATGCTATTCGGGCCATTTGGGGGATTTTTGATGAAAAACAAAACCTTACCACCACTTTTCAATGCTTAGAAGACCAAACTTTGGTGAATATGGAAGGCGATGAGGTGGATTTAAGCGAAAATATGGAGCGCAACGACATCCCGAATGCCTTCGGGACTGAGGGGGTGACAATCGGCATGGTGCATCCGATGATGTTGAACGAAGCACAAATCAGCCATTGGAAAGAGGCTCTTATGGATGCGGAAATTCAACCTATTTTTCCACAATTAGACCGTGCGACCATATTTTTAAAAGAGACAGACAAGCACCTTAAATTATCCACCGAATTTCATAAAATACAATATGGTGGTTATTCTTTTGTGGGCAAAATGGAGAAATTAGGTTGGTCAAGAGGCTCGGTCGTTGATGGTGGCGGCATATCGAGCTATTATAAAGATTTTTCAGAATTAGGAGTCACGGCTATCATCATGCAAGTAGGTGTTTTGAGCGTGGGCTATTACGATGAAAATGCAGAGTTAGGCGATTTGATGTTTGTCAAAAATAAAACGGTTTCCTTTGGCAGTTACAATTATGACGAACCCGAAAAAAGTGATGACAATCGTCTGATTCCTTTTGGCGAAGTGCCGCCCATTGTCTATTCAGAAGTCATGGCAGATATGCAGTTTTTTAAGGAAAATCAAATTAAAAAAGAAGAAAAATGACAACAA
>JAYTMW010000513.1:0-8056 GCA_043728105.1 Saprospiraceae bacterium
TGCAAAAGTTTCAGCACTTCGAGGTTATCGCCTTCGATGTAGAGGTTTTCGGTGGTATCGAAATTAACGGAATCTTCCCGAATCGGGCGGAGGGTTTTGGTTGTCGGCAGATTAGCGGTGACAATTGCCTCCCGTTTGCCGGGCCATTCAAGGCGGTAGCGTTCCTTATTGCCTTCCACGACAGCGTGATTGAGTTCTTGTTTCAGAAGGTCAAAATCAATCGCCTTCCCGTCGGCAGTTTCGGTGACGCAATTTGGAAAAAGAAGGGCGATTTTATCAAAGTTTTGGTTCACCAAATCGGGTGATTGCAAGTCGAGTTTTTCGATATTCATAACGCAAGGGTTATATTCATGTTTTTAAAAAATCAGATACTTGGGTTTCATCTTCACGGAATCTTAAAGATTTCGTAAATCTCGTTACTTAAATAAACAAAGTAAACTGGGTTGCAAAATAACGCATAAATTTATATATTACGGCAAATTGATTTATGTATTTTCGGAGTATCATCATCCGCATAACAATTAAATCCCCAATTCAATTGTTCTGTTAGCATTATTTTGAAGGAAAAACATAGTTTAAAATAAATTTATAACAAATATTTTGCATTTGTCAAAAAAGAGCATATTTTAGCGTCTGATATTCATTTTTAACCAAAAGAAAAGAAGACAAATCATCTATGTCCAATCCATTTGAATTACGCATCACGCTTAGACAGCACACACCAATCATTCATTTTCAACATCACCAAGACGGGGCTACCTTGCGGGCGAGCGAGGTTAAGCCTAAGTTGGATAGGTTTCTGATTGATACCGTATTCAATAATAATTTCGATTTGCTCAAAACTTATCTTATCGGGTATGATGCTGCCGAAGAAGCAAAATATATAAGGGAAGATAAAGTTTATCGGTCTAAGTGGGCGGGGAAGGAAGCATTTGATTATCAAATACGAATTCAATCACAAAATGTCAATTACTTAGAAATTAACAGTTTTCCACTCTTTTTTGCAAACATGGGATTAAAAGAGCACGAAAAGTTGGAGAAAGGTAAAGGTTTAACTTACACTTCTGAAAATATAAAGATCTTCATTTATTCAACATACCCGCAACTAAGTAAAAAAATTGATAATAATATTGTTGCTTTTTTTGCAAATCATAATTTTGGTACAAGGCAAGGCAAAGGATTTGGATCTTTCGGAGTATTAAATAAGGGAAACTATGATTTTAAAATAAATTATCCTTACTTTTTTGATATACCTCTTTTGGTTAACAATACATGGACAGAGAAATCTTTCAAAGTATTTAGTCATCTTGATATTTTTTATAGAGTTATCAGAAGCGGCATAAATATTCCAAAGAGTGCCGTTTATGTGCAAAATATTAGACACTCACAAGAAGAAATTCATGTTAGTAGAGATACTGATTTTTATTGTAAATCATTGTTATTTGTATATCTTCATTCCAAATCTTGGCAATGGGACAAAAAATCTATTAAGGAATTCTACCTCAATTCAGATTATATAAAAAGGTATTTAAAATCAAGGAATGAAAAGGATAAAGTAACTAATAAATTTCCGAGGACAGAGTATGTTTTTGAAAAGGGTTTAAAGAAGCAAATAGATTTTTATAAGCCCTCTGAAATTTTAGATTATACGCAGGATTTAAATAAAGAAAAATTAGATTTTAGAGATATGTTTGGATTGTCATCATCTGAAACATGGCATTCTTATGATAGACAAATAGAAAAAAGTCATGTCAAAAAAGACGTTACAGGCATTTGGGCTCCCGTTGATGAAAAAAATGATACACATATTGCACGTTTTCCTTCACCTATCTTTTTCAAGCCCATAGAAATAGATGAAAATGGGCAAAGAAAAATGCGTTTTTATTTTAAAATCAATGAAATACCTAAAGGTTATCAAGGGGAAACGTTTAGTATTGAAAGTTCTAAACATAGTAGTCCACCATTAAAACTACGACTACCAAATGATAAAGAATTTTCTCATAAAGATTATCTTAGTTTTATATTTGACAGAAGTAAAATCGACATTGAAAAGCATATCAATAGCCGTTTTCATAATTATACAGATAGAGAGGGATTGAGGTACTATGCTATTCTAACAGATATTTTTAAACAATTACAATCTTCTGAAAACAATGTCTAAATTCTATCTCGGTCTAACAATCGGCCCCATAGTCCGCACTCTACAATCAGTTCGGCGCACCAACGACCTTTGGGCGGCAAGCTATCTGTTTTCATACATTATGAAGCAAATAGTAAAAGCCTTGCGTCAAGAACATACTTTTTTGATACCTTACGTCAAGGATGAATCTCTTTTTAAGGAAGATTTAGGTGTTGGTTTATTTCCCGACCGCTTTATTCTATCATCTGATGAAAGTCAATTAGTCGCAGTCAAACAATTAGCTGATAAAACTTTGGCTAAATTTCTAAACGATGTTGACCCCTCAGTATTAGCATGGGCAAAAGATTATTTCAAACTATACGTTGTTGAAATTAAAGAAACATCTGAAAAGGCGGCTGTTTTAACATTAGGTCAATTATTGGATGTTGCTGAAATGCAACCAACGTTCCCACATGGTAGCGATGACGCTGCATTGGCGAGATTTATAAGCAAAACAATAGAAAAAGGGGAGAAAGGCATTCTATTAAAAGATGCTTTTGGTGATGACCCCAATAAAATCCCCATGATTACTGAAATAGCCACAAGAGGCCTTATTGGCACAAGTACTCATAAGGAATCACTCTATAAATCAATCATTTATAAAGAAGGTGAAAAAGATAGTGACATTATGAAACTATTGAAACAAACCTTTAACGACCACTTCAAAACTTATCATAAATACATGGCAATCATCTTCGCTGACGGAGATAGGATTGGTGAAACTATACAGAGTTTAAAAGAAGGTGAATTTGATAAGTTTTCAAAATGTCTATTTGATTTTGGGCAAGAAGCTAAAAAAATTATCAATGATTATCAAGGTACACCAGTCTATATTGGTGGTGATGATTTATTGATGTTTGCGCCCGTTGTCAATGGCAAAAATGAACATATTTTAGATTTGGTCCAAGAACTAAACACCGCTTTTAAAAAGGCTTTTATTGGTTTTGAAGTAAAGCCAACTTTATCCTTTGGGGTTTCGATTGCTTACTACAAATATCCGCTTCGTGAATCCTTAAAAACGGCTATTGATTTGATTTACGAAGGTAAAAATCGCTTTGATATCGAAGATAAAAAAAGCCCTTATCACAAAAATGCTCTTTGCCTAAGAGTTATGAAACATAGCGGCTCATTTTATGATGTGCGAGTGCCTTTAGGTAGTGATTTTTCTACGTTAATGTCCGAAATACTGAAGGGGATGTCAGATAATCCCAAAAAATTTCTCAACTCTGTTACCTACAATTTGCGTTCATCAGCCAAACTTTTTGAGGTTATTGGAAATGATAGGACAAGGCTTGCTAATTATTTTGCGAATAATTATGATGAAAAAGTACATCAAGGGAGTGATAAAGAAATACTTTTTAATAATGCAGCGGGTTTGCTTATTAATGGTATGACCATTGAGGCTGAAATAAGTAAAAATCGAGTAAAGGAATTCCAATCGGATGATAAAACCCGAAATAATGATGCTATTCGCAATGTGTATAGTTCATTAAGGCTTTTCAAATTTTTAAAAGGAATCGAATAAAAACAGAGACATCTAAGATGACAAAATATCTCGTTTCATTTTTGCCAGTTGGCAATTTTTATTTTGGTGGCGAACATGGTTTTGACAGCGATGATAGAAAAAACTATCTCGTTCATTCTAATCCATTCCCTCAACAAACGACCATTTTAGGAGCGTTGTGATATGCCCTTTTGCAAGCGAATGACGCACTCACGCCCGTAGGAGGCTCTCCTTTTAATGGGAAAAATATTAAGGAAATTGAATCTTTAATTGGTGCAAAAAGCTTTGATAAAAATTTCGTTGGTGACGAACAAAAAAAGGAACAATCATTTGGAATCATTCAATCTTTATCACCTGTTTTTTTGATAAAAGACAAAGGAACGGTATTGTTACCAAAGCCCAAAACGGAGGGTTTTAAATTTATAGCTTCAAATACTAATGGAGGTACTTTTCTAACTCAAAAAAATAAAAATATTGTCTTTGATTTAGAAAATTACAAAGCCAAAAAAGGTTACGAAAGACAGTTTACAAACACAACCGATAAGCAAGATGATATTTTTATAGAAAACAAACAAATTGGTATTCTGAAAAACAATAGAAAAGATGATGACCGAGAAGGATTTTACAAACAGACTTTTTATCGTTTGAAAGATAAACATGCCTTTGGCTGCATTGTCATGGTAAATAATGAAACGGAATGGGAAAAAATACCCGAAAAACAAATCCTTCGCATAGGCGGAGACCATTCCTATTTTCAATTGACTTATCAAAAGGCATCTGATGATATTTTGAAACAGATGACCCCTCAGTATTCCAATGAAAAAGGGAATTCTATTGTATTGTTGAGCAATGCGTATGTTGAAAATGATATTTTCGAGCATTGTACTTTCATTTTTGGAGAGTCTGTTGATGCTCGTTTTATGCAAACCAATCAAGAAACAATTTACCACAATGATTTACCTAAAAAAAAGGAAAAGCAAAAAACAGCTCTAAACAAAACAAAAAAGCTAAGTCTTTTAGAGCGAGGTTCAGTTCTTTTTGTGAAAGATATGACAAAAGTGAAAGACTGTTTAGATAAAAATAATTGGAAAAATATCGGTTATAACCATTACATAATCCATTGAAAAACAACACATTATGTCAAATTTGAATTGTGAAGCCCTACTCGTTGTCGCTCAGACAAACCTTCACGCAGGAAGTGGTTCGGCTGAATATGGCGTGATTGATAATTTGGTTCAAAGAGATGTTATTTCTACTTTACCAACTGTCAATGCTTCAAGCATGAAAGGTGCATTTAGAGAGTTTTTTAAAGCAAAACTTAAAAACGGTTTTGTGACAACTATTTTTGGACCTGAATATGGTGGAGACGATGATGACGAAGGCTCTGGTAGGAGTATGGGTACTCATGCTTTCTTCGATGCCCAAATGCTCACAATGCCTATTCGTAGCAATGTAAAGCCCTTTTTCAACGCAACAACGCCTGAAATCTTACAGGCTTTTATTGATCGTTTAGATATTTTTAGTCATCCAAAGGCAGCTACTTATAAAACTTTATTAGCACCTCTTTCAGCTATAAAGCCTACAGAAGGCACCCCCTCAGTATTTTTAACGGGTGATGACATTCAATTAGAAGATTTAGCCGCCAAATCAAACGAATTAGATATAAAACCATTTAAAAATTTGTTGGGTAATGATATAGCCATCTTGCATGAAAATGATTTTAAACGTTTATGCAACAATGAAAATTTGCCCGTCATTGCCCGCAATCATTTAGAAAATGGGGTAAGCCAAAATCTTTGGTATGAACAGATTGTACCTCGTCAAAGCCGTTTTTTTAGTTTGGTTTTAAACCCAAATGATAAAACCGAATTTACAAAAGAGTTTCCTTCTTACGAGGATGCACAAGGTAAAAAACAAAAAGGTACTGTCGTTCAAATTGGGGCAAATGCCACGGTAGGATACGGATATTGTGAAATTTCTAAACTATAAAGCACATGAAAGCAGCAGAAAAACATTTCAAAAAAGCCGATGAAGCACTCAAATCCGATAGGATTAAGATTGTGCAAAATGGTAGTGCTTCAAAAGAGTTCAAGGGCTATATCTCCGCTTTTGGCGCAGCTGTTGTTATGTCGGGTTTACTACCTGCAATGGCTTTTTATGTCAACCCTGATTCAAATGCTCAAGAAGATAGACCCAAAGTAATTGAAGCACTGGCTTTTATCATGGGAAAAAACAGTGGATTAGAACTATTAAAACACGCCATTGATTTAAAAGCAAATAACAAAAAACAATTTGACGTTTTGCAGACAGATGTCATCAATGCAGCAATTGCATTAAAACTCATGCTCAGAACCTATAAACTCAATTGACATGGCAAAATCTTTCGATTTATCTCAATTAAAAGACCAATATGAGGGTAAAACAATTGAAACACCTAACCCTTTAGGCGCAAAAGGGCAAGCACCGCCAATAGACCCTCGTCCGAATATTGGTTGGCTTTTTTATAAAAAATACTACGAAGGTGTTGATTTTATCAATGTTAAAAACAATAAAACTGCGATTTGGAAACCTAAGAATGATGCTATTTTAAAGCAAAAACAATCAACATCGGGCTATAATTTCGTTGATGAAGCCACTCAGACGTTTGGTTTGAAGACAACCTACCCAGGTCTTGTATTGGGTACGGGTATTGCGCACGGCATTGGCGGAGAAGAGGAATACAAAATTGGGTTCTTTTTCGACCATGCAACAGGTTTGCCGATGATTCCTGCATCATCTGTAAAAGGCGTTTTGCGTTCCGCTTTTCCTTATTTTGCAAAGTATCGGAATCAAGTCAATTTACCAAAAGATTTTGTTCCTACTGAAATACAAAAAGTAAAAGCCTTTTTGATTTATAATTTATGGAAAGAGCGTAATTTTGATTCAGAAGAATTTGATGATATTAAGTTAGAAAAAGAATTGAATGACCGAACTATTTGGCAAGCCGCTCATTGGCTCGAGTTGGCTATTTTTGAAGGTGTAAATATCATGCGTTCATTTGCGGAAAAAGAAACCGTTTTTTTGAGTATTTATGAACGAGATATTTTCCATGATGCGCTTTTAGTTAAAGGCAGTTTGTCTGAAAAACATAAAAATCAGATACTGGGTAGTGATGCAATTACGCCTCATAAGGGTAAACTTAAGAACCCTATTCCACTTCTTTTCTTAAAAGTATTACCCGAAGTGACTTTTCGCTTTCAATTTGATTTAAAAACACCTCGTGATGTAGATGATAAGTTATTGGATGTATCAAAGGCGAAGAAAATAAAGATGTTTAAACAAATTCTTTTAAATCAAGGCATTGGCGCAAAAACCAACGTCGGCTACGGTCAATTTCAAGAACCATGATGACAATAAAAACCCTATCCGCAACCTTCGACATCCCACTCCTACCCTACCAACTCCCCAAATGGCGGGGTGCTTTGGCGGAACATGCTGGCTGGGACGATGAACGATTCCACAACCACCAAGGCGCAAAAGAAAGGGTGCATTACCGTTACCCCTCAGTATGTTACCGTGTGCAGGAGGGTAAGGCGGCTTTGTGGGCTTTTGAGGAAGGCGTGACGGCTATTCAAGATATGCTTTTGCGCTCCGATGGCTCTTTAATGATGGACAGTAGAACACACCGCCTTCGGATTGATGAATTTGACATAAAAGACTACCCCCTCAGTATGTCGGACATTCCGCAGCCTTATTTTCTTAAAAATTGGCTCGCTTTGAATGAAGATAATTTCAGAACGTGGGACAAATTGCCCTCGCTAACGGCTCGTACCGCTATGTTGGAACAAATACTTGCCTCCAATATCATCGCCTTTGCAAAGGCTATTAAATGGCAGCTGCCACAAAGGTTGGAGGTATCACTCTTGCAGATTCGCTCGACGCATACCGTGCCACACAAAGGCGTACCGATGGTGGCTTTTGATGTCTCTTTCTCCGCCAACATCACGCTGCCCGAAGGCTTGGGCTTGGGGAAAGCGGTGAGTCATGGGTTTGGCGTGGTTGCACCTTTGGTTGTTAAGGAAGATAAAAAGAAAAGACAACGGGTAAAAACAAAGATAAGAACTGTTTTAGCATAAAAATTATCAGATTTTTTTCAAAAAGCCTTGGTACAAGCTATTGTATCAAGGCTTTTTCTCTACTCATACTTAATTTTCTCTCACATTAATCACACCCAGTTGATGTTGAGAAATGTCACAGTCCTCACTAAAATTGGACATAACTGAAAGAAACCTTTTACAATGGTTCGTGAAGAAAAATAGAAATTGAGGAAATAAAAAAGCGTGTACCTTTGGGTTACCACACCATAAAAGTCCACGCCATGCAAGGAACAAATA
>JAYTMW010000514.1:0-1515 GCA_043728105.1 Saprospiraceae bacterium
ATACCGATTCATCTATCTGGTATTAAGGGTACAACTTTAAGTGGGTTAAAAATAGGTATTGATTATCCCATAAAAATGACTGAATATCGGGGTTTTAAAGGCAGTTTATTGGGTCAAAGACAAATGATTGAGCATTATATATCTGCTGATATTGGTGGTATTCATTATGATAACAATCATGAAAACTTCTTTTTTTCAGTGGAATGGACAACACGTTACATCAACGGTGGAGGATATTTTTTTCAATTTACGCCCATTTCCATTGGTGCCAATTATTTGACAAGTCCTTTCTATACAATTTTTAAATCAACAAAAATAGATACAGGATTTACGACGGGTAAGATTTATGTGACCCCCTCAGTATCGGCGGGTTTTGGACGTGATTTTGCTTTTCGGAGAGGTAGTCGCAACGCACCTATTACATTACTTTTGCGAGGGAATTTCTCAGCGATGTATCCTTATAAAAAGAATGAATTTTATTTTTATCCAACCGTGGAAGCGAGTATTGCGTATCGTTTTAGTCGAATAAATACGATTGTGAAGAAGACACGGCGGAATTAAAACAAGGGTTGATAAAATTAAACACGAAGAAACATAGAGAACAGAATATTGACTATCAATTAGTTATGAATAGACACTATCCACTATACGTTATTAACTACCCACTATCAATTATCCAACTTATTTGTTTCAATTTCAATTGACAACTCACCCAACATATAAATCATGATTTGATTCAAATCAAAACCATCATTTTCTAAGGATTGAAATGCCAACAACTCACTCTCAGGTTTGTCGCTGAATCCTTCAATGACTTTTCGGATGTATTTTGCCATGCCCGCATTGTTTTTCTCGACGTATTCCATCGTTTTTTCGAGCGGCAAACCTATACGGAGCGATTCGGGAAATTCATTCGGCGGCAAAGCCACGGAAGCATACGTGTAGAACACGGGCGGTTTTGAATCGGTATAGCTGTAGTCAACCTCTTCAATAACGTAATCAATGCGAGCAAAATTTAGAACGACTTTCTTTTTCATTTCTAAAATCCATTTATTAGTGATTAGATTAAGGCGTTAAACAAAAAATAATATACCCAACTTAGTCATTCTATTTCCTTTACTCTGCGTTAAATCTTTTTTAAATAATCCATTATTTCTCAAAAAATTTGTCTTGATTAAAGAAAATATAAAGACCAATTTGGGTATATTATTTTTTGTTTAACGCCTAACTTAAACAAAAAATAACAAAGAAAACAAAGTATTTAATTATGTGCTTTCATTTCTTTGTACTAAATCATTTTTATATCCTTTCACATAAAATTAAAATCGACATAACTCTTTGATTACCAAAGAGTTATGTCCCTAATTTTTAATTTTTATTTCTTAATTTCCAATTATATCAAGCTGCAATTTTTGCCTCAATTTCAATAGATAACTCTTGTAACATATACACCATAAATTGATTCAAATCAAAACCATCTTCTTCTAAAGATTGAAACGCTAATAACTCACTTTT
>JAYTMW010000515.1:0-5258 GCA_043728105.1 Saprospiraceae bacterium
TGCAGGATGTGATGTTTTTGAAAAGAAGATAGATGTCGGTCGAGCATATTCCTATCCACCGATTGAAATCGGTGGTTTCAAGATGATAGATGTTTTTAATCGCACAGGTCGGATAAATCCGTAAGCTACGTCACGTTTCGACGAATCGGCATAAATCCGTAAGCAATAACCAACAACATCGTACCCCACGTTATCAGTTTAAAATACTGTCCATATTCATACAATTTTCTGCCAATGATGCCGTCCGTAGTAGCTGTTGTGAGCAACCATACGACGACCATGAGGGCTATAATATTTTTCAAAATAATGCCTTCTTGTTTTTGTTTTAAAACCTCAAACCAGACGAAAGCAACGGCAGGAAGCAACATCACGAAGGCATATTTTTGTTGATGCGGAAAAATAAGCGGTATTATCAACATCAAGTAAGAAACTTCGTAAAACAAGCGTTTTTTATCTGAAATGCTTACAAAAGGTCTTGTTTTTAAGAAGAATAAGGTCAAAGTAATAAAAAATAATTGTGACATGGTGAGCCAAAATACCACATTTTGATACGGCAAAACCGTAATATTGCGTTTGATTCCGAAGCGGGTCACGTTGTCCGTCAAGAGCGAAGGCACGAGTGCAGAAAGGCTATGAGCCGACTCCATTACTCGGTTTTCTTCTAAAATAAATTCCGTTTTTATCGGATTTATGACCGTTTTCCATTGGTTTAAAATGGAAAAATAGCTGTCAAAACCGTAAAATACTGAGGGGGTAAGGTTTAATAAAAATAAAAAAATAAGGGTAACAAAACCTGTTTTGAAGAAGCGACGATAGAAAAAATAAGGCAGCAAAACCAAAGGCATGAGCTTGATGCTGATGACCGCCGCCAACAAAAAACCACTCAAAACGGGGCGATTTTTTAGGGTTAAATCCAAACTTTCTAAGCAACCCCACAACAAAACGATGGTCGTTTGGCTCATATCAAAATTGTATAAAATGAAGCGAGCTGTGAAAAGAAGTACGAGAAAAACCCAAAGTCGATACGTCTTAGTAGAAAAATATTTATGCGTATCTAATTGATTATCAATGATTTGAAAAATACGAAACAGTAAAAAAACGTTAAGCAAGAGCCACAAAGCATCCGCAACAGGCAAAGGTAAAATGGATAACGGAATGAGCAACATAGCAAAAAACGGCGGATAACTGTAAGAGCAAGTTTCGTTGTTGTCACCCACGGGATACTCCACAAAATAAATGGGTTTGCCTTGACGAATATCGTTGGCAGCACCGTAATAAACGGAGAAATCACCTGCGTGCAAAGTCAAGACTTTTATGACATAGCACAAAAGCAAACCGACGAGTAACCACTGATATTTTGATAGATTCATTAAAAAAAAATTTAAAACCACAGATTACACTGATTAAACAGATTATTACTGATTTTTTTTACATAGTAACAACTAAATAATAAATAGGTCTTTTTTTTAAACACATAGGCACATAGGACACATAGTTTTTAGAAATTATTTTTACAACTCGTTGTAAATCAAACAATTACACATTAATCTATGTGTACTATGTACCTATGTGTTAAAAAAAACTTTAAATACACCATGTTATTTTTTACACGTTACTTAAAGCTGATTTTAAAGTTAAAACAGAAAAAAATCAGTGAAAATCTGTTCAATCAGTGTCATCTGTGGTTAATTTATCTTTCAAAAAAACGCAAATCTACAAAAATGAAACAGCTTTGTTTTTTCCTTTTTTTTCCCTTCCTCACTTTCGCCCAAAACCGCACGGCACTTGAACGGGCGGTGAAGGACGCAATGACTCATAAAATAAACATGGATACAGCCAAAACAACGGCGTGGGTCATTGGTTGCATCGACGGTGATTCGGCGTGGGTTTTTGGCTATGGTCGGCTGTCAAAAGAGACGAAAGATAAACCCGATGGCAATACGATTTTTGAAGTCGGCGGTGTCACAAAAGCCTTCACGGCTACGGTAATCCATTTTTTAGTACAAAATAAAAAATTAGATTATGAAGCTAAAATAAATACGTATCTGACTGATAATCAACGTTTTGCGTTAGGGAATAAAATAACACTACTCCAATTAATGACCCACACAAGCGGCTTACCCAAAGTTTTAGAAGCCCTTCACAACGATGAAAAAGACCGAGATCAGCCTTACGCAGACTATACAGAGGGAATGCTTTTTGATGGCCTGAGAGGCTTAGATTCAACTGATTCCAAGATTGGACAATACAAATATTCGCATCTTAATCATGCTATTTTAGAAAAAATAATTCAAAATAAAGGGGCGATTGATGATTTAAAAGCCATTGAAAATCATGCGGATACGAGCCTACATTATACGTATGCACAAGGCTACAGCCCCGCCCAAAAACCCACGCCGAATTGGATTCACAACGAAACTTTTAAATATTCGAACGGTTTAAAACTCAATGCCCATGATTTATTGGATTTTTTGAAAACCCATTTAGGCATCCGAGACAAAGATTTTTATAACATTTTAAAAGAAACTCAAGAACCTCTTTTCAAAACGGATGTTGATAAAGACACCAAAGTTGGAAAGATTTGGCATGTTATGAAGCAAAAAAAAACGCCAAAGATTTACATTCAAACGGGTTCAACAAATGGTCAAGCGGCGTTCATTGGCTTTGTGCCTGAAACTAAAACAGGCGTTGTTGTGTTAACCAATTCTCGACTCGTTCAAGCCAATTTAGGTTTGATGATACTTCGGATTTTAAATGAAAATTGGAAACGAAAGGGTTAAAAAAGTACGGAAATACTGAGGGGGATTTATACAATAGAAAAAAGCCCCATCACTGATGGGGCTTTTCGATAAATAGTAGTTTGGTTTATCTATAATGATTTAAAATTTAATAAATTTAGTAGGGGCGTTCCGTCCTTTACCAACACTTGTTTGGATAAAATAGACACCTTGCGTGAATTGATAAACATCAAATTGCAAACGATTTGTCCCCTTTTCTACTTGCCTTTTTTCTGATTGAATCGTTTGACCCATCGTATTTGAAAACTCAAATTGCACTTCTTGTGCCTTCAAACTTTCTACTTCAACTACGACATCGCCTTCCGTCGGATTCGGGGCAATAGATTGAACAATCAATGGGATATATTGTGTCGGCTTCTGACGACTCAACGCTAAAACAGAAGGTGCTGGGGCTGGCGCAGGATTGACCGTCACGCTCGCTGTATTGTTTGCGGTGTTTGCATCAGTTGGTGTTGAGCTTAAAAGTTTAGTTGTCACCACAATTGGCGCATTGGCATCAAGGACGAAAAACGGTGCATCCAAAGTAGCCGTTGCGCCCGCCGCAAGCGTCGGGATTGTCCATTCCGAACACTCAATACCGCCTGGGCAGAAGTCTTGGAACGTACCCACCGAAGGCACTTTTGACCCTCCATTTGAAGTCAAAGCGGGGCGTTTTAATTCCACTTTCACATTCGTAAGTGTTTGATTACCAACGTTTTGCGCTGTTACCCGCATGGTATTGACCGAATATTTGCGAAATACTGAGGGGGTAGAGACAATGCTCAAAGCAAGGTCTGCGCCGCCGCCAGTTGTACCGCCCGTCACGGTTATGAAACCCGTTAAATTGGTGTTGTTATTTTCATTGGTTTCCGCAATCTGATTGTCGGCATCCACTTTCAAAATCAAATAATATTGCCCCGCTGCCACGGCACTACTCACAGTCATAGCTCCTGCAACCGCTTGTGTGGTAGTGGCTGCGGGTAAATTTGCCGTTGGCACAATACCGTCTTGATAATCATCGGCACTCAAAATTTGGTCTTTTGAGAGATACGATTTGATGTTAAAATTTCCTACGGCATTGCCTGTGCTGATATTACTCAAATCAAACTTGAAATTTAATATTTGACCTTGAGATACTGAGGGGGTCGGTGCATTGATGTTTGAAACGAATAAATCAGGCAAACTGGAAGGCACAACTGAAATTGGAATACTAACCCCAACCGTTGTATTCGTATTCACAACGCTACTAAACGTATTCAACGTAGGAAAGCCCAATTGAATAGTCGTTGTCGTTGTATCAGTTGAAGAAAAATTGCCAACGGTAACAATTTGGGAGAAATAAAACGTAATGTTTCGGGTTTCGCCCGCCGCCAAATCCAGCACTTCCCAGCCAAAAGTAAAGTTTTCGCCAGTGCTTCGGCTAATGGTATAGGTTTTGGAAGTTGCCGTCTTATTCCCGATACTATCCACTTGGAAATTGCGAGGGATAAAATTGCGACCCAAATTGCCAAAAGTACCAATGTCCGTAAATAGCTGTTTGATGGTTACATTACCATTGTTTTTGATGCCATATATCGCACTCCATCTTTCCTGTCTTTGTAAAATGGTTTTATTCGGTACAACATTCAAAGAAATATTGGCTTGTGGATATATAATTGAAAGATTGTATTTATAACGTATTGAATCTGAATTATTTAGCTGACTCAAATCCTTATTTGAAGCAACAACGATGTAATCCCCAAAAGCATACGTTCCAAAAGCATTTCCGTTGTCAAGAAATGCTGCATTAGGTGGGAAAACAAGCGCATTGAGCGTCAAAGGATAGCTAATGGTGCGAGTCTCATTGACCGCAAGCGCAGGAATTAAAATAGAATCTTTGGTTAAAAGAGCATTAAAACCACCATCAGCATTCTTATTAATTTGTTGATAAGAAAGTTTAGTCGGCAATGTTGCACCCGTTCCCGCATTGGTTACAGTGACATTCAGCGTGATGGCATCGCCCGCCCTTGCCGTTGTTGGCCCCGTGACGTTGGTGATTTGCAATAGTGGTGTTCCAGTCGTTCCACCACCCTCAATATTCACCGTATAATCCTCTACTTCACCCCTATCAAACGTTTCACAAGCCGTCGGATATGCCCCAAATTTCAAGGCAACTCGCATACGAACGTTACCCGTGACGGCAGTTGTTGGCACTAAAACATTGGCAGTCAACGGATTAGCGTTGGTTTTTTCTATCACCAATTCATTCGCCTCAAAAGTTTTATTGTTGTTGAAATCTATCCAAACACGGCAATAAGCGTTTGGAACATTGCCAATCCAACTCAAACCAGGCGAAATACTGAGGGGGTAGCTTGTACCTTTATTTAAGGTAGTTGTAAGGCTCGTATAATCGGAATAACCCAAGGTAGCGAAGTCTTTAAACTTATCAGAGGTGTTATTGATTGAACCCATTGTAACATTGGCTACCCAATATTCCCACGG
>JAYTMW010000516.1:0-5156 GCA_043728105.1 Saprospiraceae bacterium
TGCAGGATGTGATGTTTTTGAAAAGAAGATAGATGTCGGTCGAGCATATTCCTATCCACCGATTGAAATCGGTGGTTTCAAGATGATAGATGTTTTTAACCCCACAGGTCGAATTTATTCGCCGACTTAATATAGTTTGATTCATTAAAAACTTTCATTTTTCCTTCGGCGAATAAATTCGCCGATACAGTAGCCGATACAAAATCCCTAAAAAAGCACAAGATACTGAGGGGTATGACTTTTACAAAATTTATGAGAAAGTTAGAAAATAATAGTTACTTTTGATTTGTAAATAACCTTTTTTTTGACTAAACGAAATTACTAACATGTTGGCACAACCACTCCTTTATCTTATTGCCGCCCTGTGCATTTTCTTCTTTTTTGGTATCGTCAATTTTCTTCAATACCTCTTTAATCGAGATAAAGCATTCTTATATTATTCGGCTTATCTATTGGTTTTGGTGATTTATTTGGGTCTAAAAACGGCTTGTTTTGGGCAAAATACTGAGGGGGTACTTGCGCCACTTTGTGTTATAGAATCCGTCATAATCAATCCGATAAATATTTTTATGTTGATAATGTACTATCAGTTTGTTCAATCTTTTGTGGATTATGAACGCCATGATAAGCGGCTTGCAAAATTGGTTCGTTTGCTTGTTCTTTCCATGTTTGTAGGCTTTTTTATAGATATTTTGCTTCTTTTGCTTGATTTTAAGGCATTTGAAGAGATTTATTACATTTGTTTTATCCTTTATGTAGCTGTTTTTTCGCTTTGGTGCGTGGCTCAAACATACAGGATTAAGAACAATGTTGTGCTGTTTATCATTGTCGGTTCAACGTTTTTTTACATTGGTTCAATCGCTTCTCTTTACTTTGATTTAACTCCCAAAAATAATCTGCAAAGCGTATGGACATTTGCCCCCACTTACGAATACATCGGAACATTTTTCGAGATTATTTGCTTTTCAGTCGGTTTGAGCTATCGCTCATACATGACGCAGGTGGAAAAAAACAAACTCCAAGCCCAAGTCATCGAAGATTTTCGTGAGCGAGAGGCTCTGCAAATTGAATTGCACTCTGAGCGTGACCGCATCGCTACGGAAATGCACGACGATTTAGGGGCAGGGCTTTCGACCCTAAAACTCTTGGGCGAAAGAGCAAAAACGACTTTGACGGATGAAAAATCATTGTCCACCGTGAGCAAAATGACCAATCTTTCCAATGAATTGATTGAGCGTTTGGTGACGATTATTTGGGCCATGAACAGTCAAAATGATACCGTTGAAGGTTTAATTTCTTATTTGCACCGCTACGCCAATGATTTTTTAGCGGAAACTCACGGTTTGGCGTGTCATTTTCCGTTGCCCGATTTGATAGAAGATGTAAAAACGATGACGATAAACGGTGAAAGCCGCCGCCGCCTTTTTTTGGTTTTTAAAGAATCTTTACACAATATTATCAAACATTCTAATGCAAAACACGTGCATATTACTGTCACTCCAAGCCTCGCAGAATGGATTATGACCATTGAGGATGACGGCGTGGGTCTTTTGGACAACAAAAACCAACACGGCAACGGATTGAAAAACATGCTCAAACATAGTCTTGTTTTGAATGGTCAATTCAAAATAGAGGATAGCCTCAAAGGCGGCGTTCTGATTTGCTTGACAATGCCTTTTGACGCAAGGAACAAAAGTTCCTTGATAGTATAAATTATTTACCTTTAATTTGTAATCGTAAATCACATATTATGACACCAATCAAAGTTGCTATTGTTGAAGATAAAGTCGAGTTTAGAGAACTTTGGTGCGATATTCTTCAAAATACTGAGGGGTATGCGTGTGTAGGTCTTTTTGGTGATGTAAAAACGGCAGTAGATGAACTGCCCAAAAGAGGTGCAGATGTTGTTTTGACGGACATTAATTTATCTGATAATGAAAATGGTATTGATTTTATTCGTCAAGTGAGAGGAGCTTGCAAAGGGACAGAATTTATGATGTTCACCATTTTTGAAGACGATGAAAGCATTTTTGAGTCCTTAAAAGTGGGTGCAAAGGGTTATTTACTCAAAAACTCGTCGCCTGAAAAGGTTTTGACGGCGATAAAAGAATTGCACGAAGGCGGCGCACCGATGTCGGCAGCCATAGCCAGAAAAGTTTTAGCGTCATTCAATAAACAGCCTTCAAAAGACAAAACTTATGATTTGAGCGACCGTGAAATAAAGATTTTGGAGTTACTATCAAAAGGTAAATATTACAAAGAAATAGCGGAAGATTTGGGTGTCACAATTGTCGCTTTGAAGCATTATATCCACGCTGTTTATGAAAAATTAGAGGCATCAAACAGAACTGAAGCTGTTAATAAATATTTCCATCAATAACTAAAAACATCATTTCAAAAAACCAAAGTTTCAATCTATAAATAAACCTGAAACTACATTTGTTATCTCAATCTAAGTTTTAAAAACAACAATTTTATCACATCAACATTTAACACAAGGTCAATCTCTAAAAAGGTTGACCTTTTTTTTGTAAAACGCATAAGAAAATAACATAGTTATATTGTTTTTTTTAAAACACATAGGCACATAGGACACATAGTAAGGCGTATTTTTTCTTTAAAATTGAAATAGTTTCTAAAAGAAATCTCTCTTTCTATGTGTCCTATGTGCCTATGTGTTCAAAAAAAAATGACTTATTTGTTATTCGATTAACTACAACGTTTTCAAATATTCAATCACCGCTTTGCGCTCATCATCCGTCAATTTATCACCATAAGTATGCCCACCATTTCCATAACCATAAAGGGTTGTATCGTAGGTTTTTATGTTGGTTTTTCCGGTTTCTACTTTATATTTCCAACCCACTTTTACAGGGTCAAAATCTAAACCATTATCAAAATTTCTTGAGAAAAAAGTCGGTCTTTGGCTACTTTTCAAGAGGTCGTCGAGTGTAGGTACAGAGCCATTGTGTAGGTAAGGTGCGGTTGCCCAAATACCATCAAGCGGCGGACAAATGTAGCCACGGTTGGGTTGTAATTCCGACTTAAAGCCCGACTTTGCCAACCAACTTGCGTTGTACCAAGTGTGGTAATTAGGGTTTGAGAAATATTCATCTGCCAAAGCCTTATCTGTGCCAACTGATTGATAATCAAAGAGATAGTTAGGGTAATTATTTTCTATATCATACTTTCCGTGGCATTTTGAACAGTTGATTTCAAAGATGCCCTTGCCTTTTTGAGCCAAAGTTTGGTCAATGGCATTAGGATATTTTGGTGCTTTCAAATTGCGGATATATGCCCACACATCAGGAAAATTTTTCTCAATGTCACGGGCTTCATTCGTGTCTTTTACAGTTAAAAGCGAAGCCGACATTAAGTGTTTTGAAAGGTCGCCTCTGCCAATGGCGTTATAGTAAAGTGCATTCTTTTTTTTCACAATCCACCAAGCTGGCACGTCGGTCGGAACAACCTTTTTGGGTATGTCATACTGAGGGGTCGTGAGCCAAGAGAGGTCATCTTTTTTGCGATAGGCGGCAAGAGCGGCAAAAATTTTATCGGCAGCACTCACGCCCTGCGACTCCGTGCGTATGTAAGGCGCAATGGCACGGGTGGCACGTGAAAAAGGCTCATACGCCAACCATTCGGGCGAGCCTTTTGGGTAACGCAATTGGGTAGCCGCATCCACAAAATTGACGAGTTGTCCTGCGTCGTTGGTGTTGTCGCCCGTAGTGTTGCCTAAGCCTACAACAATTTCTCCGTTGAGTCGGTCGGCATGGCAAGTAAGGCAAGTGGTGGCTGCCATTTTGAACCCTGTGGCGTTTTTTACAACGTTGAAATTGTAAGGAATACCTTTGTTGTCGCCGTCTCTTTTGAGGTCGTCGGCACTTGCAGAAAACACACTTTTGAAAATATCTAATGGAATGCCACTACTGATATAGTTGCCCGTCACGAGGTAATTGTAACCTTTTTGTGGGTCACCATTTTCACGTTGAGCTGAGGCTTCTATTTTGGTTGCGCCCGAGGGTGTGGTGTCAGGTTCTGGAGGTGTCATGCTTTTGCAAGTGACAAAAAGCAGGACGACTGAGACAGCGAAAATGATAAGATATTTCATAGCTTTGGTTATGAATGATTAGGATTTTTTAGATTCCATTTACATGTAAAACACTGAAAATCAAATAGTTATACATTAATTTCTAAAATATTAGCACTTCCACATTTAATACGAATTAGGCGAGTTAAAGGCGAATAACACCAAATTAGATATTCAAAATTAGATATTTTTTCTTAAAAAAAATATCTAATTTTGAAAAAAATATCAAAAAGAGACCCCTCAGTATTTTTGGTATTTTAAACAATTCTTTTACAAAAAAGTTGGAAATATACGCTTTTTAAGGAATTGTTCTAAACACCGTATAGCGCAAAACCAACTCCAAAATCAACAAAATCAAACCTACCATAGCCCAATTTGCAAAGGCTTCTGAACGCCTTTTGAATGTCGTCACGTCAATACGAGATTTTTCTAAACGATCAATTTCACTATAGATTTGCTCCAACTCTTGCGCATTTGTTGCACGATAATATTTACCACCTGTTGATTGGGCTATGTTTTGCAAAAGTGGTTCATCAATCTCAACTGGCACAAGCCCGAACACATATTTCCCATCGCTCCGACGACCAACGGGCGACATCGCTTCTCCCGTTGAACCCACGCCAATAGTATAAACTTTTATGCCCAATGTTTTTGCTAATTGCATGGCATCTTCGGGTTTGAAGTAGCCCGCATTATTCACCCCATCTGTCATCAAAATAATGACTTTTGATTTGGTTTGGCTCTCTTTCATGCGGTTCACGGCGGTTGCCAAACCCATGCCGATGGCAGTGCCGTCTTGCAAAAAGCCGCATTGCAGGTTGGCTAAAAACTCTTTTACAACTTTGTGGTCGGTCGTGAGGGGGCATTGCGTGAAGGCTTCGCCACTGAAAACGACTAAGCCGATGCGGTCATAAGCTCTTTTTTCAACAAAATCAGACGCTACTTTTTTAGCCACTTCTAAGCGGTCGGGCTCAAAATCTTGTGCCAACATACTACTCGATAAATCTAAAGTAATGGTAATATCAATGCCGTCGGCTTGCACATCTTCTTCGTTTAAAAGCCTTTG
>JAYTMW010000517.1:0-2558 GCA_043728105.1 Saprospiraceae bacterium
AACCAACTAATTTACTAATCCGAGAGTCCATGAAAACTATACAACTTTTTATCGGTCTTTTCCTCTTGATGCATTTCTCTTTTGCTCAGGATATTATCTTGAAAACAGATAAATTTTGCCAGCACATTGCTGTAAATCCAAAACAAAGTCAATATAGAAAACTTCATCCGCATCAGCCGTAAGCATTTAGTTAATCACAAGTTTATTGTGGATGTTGGGATTGACTTTTTGGTGCTGACGGATAAGACGGTTTTGTCGATTTCGAGGCGGCGGATTTATTTGGTTTAGAAGGCTAAATTTTATTCAAATACAAAGGTGGACTATCCCGAAAAAGCACCTTGATTCTGAGAGTAGGGAGACAAAATCAAAATTTTATTAATATCATGAAAAAAGTACAAATTTTATTTATCATAATGATAGTAGCCTCTTCCGTAGCACTATTTAGTTTTAAGTCTTCAACCATAGGTACTCGATATGGTGGCACAGCTTCGGTCAAAATCAATATTGTTCAAGTAATCACACACAGTGGTGAACGAAAAACTATTAGTTCTCCTACGCTTAATGCTTCTGCAAGTTGTAATAATTCGGATGCCGCAGGTGCAAAAAGTAGCTTGAAACTGGATTTAGAAAATCAGGCAAACTCTAAGAAAAATGCCATTAGTTTTAAACCTGGTGTAACGAATGAATGGGAGTTTGCTGAGGAAATTAGCTATCGTATTACTACTTGTGACTAAGTTATGAATTTCGAAGGTGGAATATCCCGAAAAAGCACCTTAATTCTGATAGTAGGGAATATTTAAAATTTCAAAACAATGCCAACAGGAGATGAAATTTTCGAAATTGCTACAACTCACATAGGCGAGCGATATATTTTAGGTGCCAGAGTACCATTTGGAAATCCTAATTACAAAGGTCCTTGGGATTGTGCCGAGTTTGTTTCTTGGTGCGTTTTTCAAATCTCAGGATTGAAAGTTGGTACTCGCAAAGACGATGCTTATACAGGATATTGGAGGACAGACGCAAGTTTGCTCTGCACCAAGATTAGTATTGACGAAGCAAAACGAACCCCAGGTGCTGTTTTATTGAGATACCCCATAACCGCACGTACAGGACACATTGTTTTTTCAGATGGATTGAGTAAAACCGTTGAGGCAAAAGGTGAAAAATTTGGCGTTGTTTCAGATGTTATTGATGGTAGAACTTGGGACATTGCCTTGCTTGTAAAGGGAATAACCTATTCTCAAAATGCTCTTCAACCCAACTACCAACCTCCTACCGTTGCTTTTAGATTAAAAAGCCTATCTATGCAAGACCCAATAGTAAGACAAGCTAAATTAAAATTAAAATCTCTTGGAATAGACCCTGGTACTATTGATGATGCGTATGACTCAAACATGGAAATAGCGGTTTATAACTATCAACTCATAGAAGGTCTTGTAACAGACGGTATAATGGGCAATCAAACTTTAAGTTCATTAGGTTTGGCTTAGTTTCCTGAATTTTAAACCATTAAGACAATGAGAAATCTCAAAATTATCATCTGTTTTTTGCTTTCTATCCAATTCGGATTTTCACAAAAAACTAATAATATAAAAATCTATTATGATGCGATTGATTTGAAGAATGGGAAAAACGAGGATAATATTCTCGGAAAATATCGTGTAGAAGCAAGTAATGTTTTTTTAAAGGATTATTTTGACAAAAAAACACAACGAGATACAGCTTCTATTTTCAAAAGTATTCCAAAAGGATATCTAATAAACAGTATAGGCAATATAGAAATTACCCCCATTGCTGACGGACTGGCTCAGTTTATCGCTTCAAGAGTTAAAAAAGAGCTGTCAATAGCATTTTTTGATAGATTCAAAGGAGAAATATCCGATTATAGAGATTTGCAGATATTATTTCCCAATACTTACGAGCAACTTCAATTAATTGATACTGATATTTATGATTTTCAACCCTATTTAGGTGGCTTGCAGAAAAACGCCCAGACTGATTTTAAAATCATGCCTATTAAGTTTTCCAAATTATTAGAAGACGATAAAACGACCCTACATAAGTTTACAAAATCTAAACCTTCTTTAAGATACACTTTGAATCAGTCATTTGAGTTGATTAATTCTTTTCATGAAAAGAAAAATATTGGTGTTGTATTGGAAATGCTTAATACCTCAAATTCAGAGTATTATGTTGAAAAAAATAATTTTCCAGAAATACGACAGTCAATTGATATTCTTCGCTTGTTTTCGTTCGCTTTAAGAGATTCTGTTGTTAATGATTCAACCTACTACATTAATTCGAATCAAATAGAAGAAATTGTAAAAGATAAGATACTTCTCAAAAACTTTATCGGTTTAGCCATAGCGATAACTAAAGTTGGTGGAGTTGTAAAATTTGATACTACCATTTATAGTCGATTAAATAAGTCAGAATATGCAGATAATTTAAAAGATTTTACTTAGAAGATGTTTAAATTTTAGTTTTTAATCAAAAAAGGGAATCGGTTTGTTATCTTTTAAACGACGAAATTTATCAGATATGCAAACTTGTTACGA
>JAYTMW010000518.1:0-1537 GCA_043728105.1 Saprospiraceae bacterium
AATTTGCAATTTTAAAAAATTAAACTAAAATATCCCTTAAAAAGTGTTTAAATTTTCAAAATATACATCATTTTACAGTAAATAAAAGACTTCGGTCAAGGGCTTTTGCACTGGAGAACTATCTGGATTGGTGTCCATAATATCGCTCATGTAAGCCCACCAACGTTTCACAACTTCTTGATTTGGTAAATCATCGAGTGCATTAGGGTCATTTATTTTGAGAAAAGCGAATAAAATATGCGTCTCTTCATCCAAAAAGATAGAATATTCGCAGATACCCACGCCTTTAAGCATGTCTCGCAAATCAAGCCAAAGCTCATCGTGACGTTTTTTATATTCAGCCATCTGCCCTTCATGAAGTTTCATTTTAAAAGCTATTCGTTGCATAGATGTTGTATTTTATAAGAATTAAATAAGTTGCAATTTAAAAAAATAAAACTAATCAAAAACCGTGTAATAAAGAATCAAAATTATCTTTTCATTATTATTGGCATACTTTTATTAGGGTATTCAGACTATTCAAAAATCATTCTTTAACCATATTTCTCAATTTTAAATACGAATCTTATGACTAAAAGACTTCTTTTCTCACTCTGCGTTATGTGCGCTTGCCATCTTCAAGTTTCTGCTCAAAAATTGGCTGTAGGAGGCACTAAACTTTCAATAAAAGTACAAGGCGGCAAATCAACTGTTCGGTCAGGCGAACAAGTCATTTTGAAAGCCAAAGGCTTCAATGAAGAAGTATCAACGCTTCAATGGCAAGTCAGTACAGATGGCGTCACATGGCAAAATATGGCAAAAGCCAACGGTGAAAACTTTGAATCGGCACCTTTAATTGAAGCGCAATTTTTCAGAGTTGTTACAATCCCTAACGATGGCTATTTGGCTCTTGAAGAAGCCTCTAATACACAAGTCATCACTTTGGGCGACAATGTGGCTTCTTCTAAGAAAAAGAAACAATAAAATTTGAATATTTCAATTTAAGATTCAATGAATCTTAAATTCAAAAAAAGGTTATCTGTCAGCAGGTAGCCTTTTTTCTTTTTTAAGCATATTAAAAGGAACAATTAAAGATTCATTTTTTATAAAAACAATTTGAATACTAAAAAAAATACTATCATTGCAATTGAAAAATACACAATTATATGCTCTTACAATTTCCGAACAATTTTTTCTGGGGAACATCCACTGCTGCTGCTCAAATAGAAACAGCTTCCGAACATAATTGGAAGGGTGTCCGCTCACGCGACGGACATATATTTGACCGCACAAGCGACCATGAAAAACGGCGTGATGAAGATGTTGAACATATTGCTCGCTTTGGTTCTGTCTATCGCTGTGGTGTAGATTGGGCACGCTTGCAAACTGAGCCTTTTGGGAAATTTAATCACGAAGTTGTAGAAGAATATCAGCAATTTTTCAAAAAATTACAAGGAAAAGGCGTTAAAATCATGTTTGTGTTGCATCATTTTACCAACCCTTTGTGGTTTGAAAAAAAAGGCGGATGGTTATATGAAGAAAATGTAGCTCTTTACGT
>JAYTMW010000519.1:0-4655 GCA_043728105.1 Saprospiraceae bacterium
CAATTCGCTATCATCGGTATCTTTTGTAAAGACTCTAATGTTTGAGGATACAATATCACCCGTAGTATTTAATAAAAGTGGTAGTTGTATGGGGCTATTGTGTAAATCGGTAAAATAGTCTTTTTCGTTCTTTGCTAAAATTCCTATTAATGCTACTCTTTGTTCTAAGTTTAGCTTTATTGACTGATCTAATTTTTGCATCAAGTCTGAAAATGCTGCCACAGTATATCGTTTAGCGATATTCAATTTTTCAATAGGCTTTTTCAATAATCCTGGAAAGTAGTTCCCAAATTCATTTTCTTCTACCCAATTAGAAAAGGCTTCACCGTGGTAAATTGCTTCCGCTCTCGCTACATAAAGACCATCTAGGGTAGGGTAACAGGCAATACTTTCTCTTTTTGACCTAATGTTTTCATAGAATGTTTTGAGCACTTTACGACTATTAGCAAGCTTTGGAGTAAGAAATCGGTAGGCACGCCAATCAGGAGGACTTGTTTTTAGATGTTGCTCTGCAATGATTCCTAAAGCATTTACAATTTCATTGAGTATAAAAGTATTTTGTGCATTGTCATTGATTTCTTTTCGATTATTGGTTAAATCAAATGTGGCATGAATGATACAAGGCAAATCAGTAGTTACATCTGTTGGGAAATAATTGTAGAAAAATCCCTCGAAATCCCAATCATCTTTCCAGGCAATACAGTATTTGAATTTTGTAGTTTCATTATAAGTTTGTTCTGGTGATCGAAATATATTCCAATGACTTTCGTTAATAATGATTTCTCGCTCTTCATCTAATGATTTGTTTAGTTCTATTCTTTCCCCATCTTTATTTAAAATTACTTTTTTGATATTTGGAAGAAATAATAAGATTTCTTCACTAATTGCCTCAATCTGATCTTCAATTTTAGGCAATTCAGCTTCCTTAAAATTTAAGATGACGTTAGTCACAAACTCATTGTCTTTTTGTGCAATGATTTCTGGGAATGCCAAAGCGGCGATAGGTTTTTCAACTAAACCTATTTTCTTTTCAGCTATTTCTTTTTGAATCCGCTCTTTTACTACTTCTTCAATAGCAATATAGTGATCAAAATATTTATCAGAATAATTTTTAGAAAAACGAAAACTCGCTTCATGTGTAAGAATGCTTACCTGATCTACCCATTTAAGAATGGAACGAAATCCTAAACCTTTGTTGCCAATAAATTCAACCTTATTTTTTGTTGAAAGTCCTGTATACATTAGTGATTCTATACCGTCTAAACTAAAACCACTTCCATTGTTACCCACACTTAGCAAATGATTAGCCGTATCGAGTTCGATAAAAATGATGTCGCTTTGGGCATCATCTGCATTTTGCATTAATTCTAATAACTGACGCCCATTATAGTCTGCTACTGTTTGATTCTCTTGTCTATAGCCTGATAGCAATGTTGAAGGATTTAATATATAGGTATCCCTCCATTTATTAACTAGTTTTTCTATTCCTTCGGTGGTTAGTTGACTCATAGATTATTTTTCTTCATTAAATCGTTCTTCAAAATGTGCCCAAGCTTTTTTGTAATCTTCTACACGGTCACATTTAGTAAACGGTGCATAATACGTCACTTTTTCGCCTTGATACAATTCTGATTTGGTAATGGTGTACTCATGGGTTTTTCCGTCAGTCAAGTCTTTTATTTTGTCCCAATCAGCACGGTCGAGGCCAACGCCTACGAGTCCTTTACTACAGGTAAATACAATATTTCCTTTGGTATCATACCAAGTATCATCTTCGTTTTGTTGTAATACAGGGAACTGAATGTTATACATCAAAATCAGTTCTTCTAAGTTGAGTTTAAGTGCCATAGCAGTAATCACATCAATTTCTACTAATGCCATTCTTCGTTCAAAATAATTACGCAATGGAGTATCCCAAGACCAAGTAGGAGTAAGAGAGGCGAAAGATTTTAAACGGTCATCTTGTATTGACCAAACCTCTTTGGTAAATACTTCTTGAAAACTTTCTTGCCACAGTGGTTTATAATATTTGTTTAAACAATTGAGCTGTAAGACACGAGCAAATAATGAAGGCTTGTATGTGTCAGCTATCCCAATCGGAAACATTTTTATGGTATCATCGTAAAGATTAGACTTCCCTATAGATTTGATATAAAAATCAAAAGGAATCGATGCGGTTAAAGCTGCAAACTCAATTAACTCTGCTCCATTTTTAAAAGCCACACTTATCACACCATTTACGTGTGAAGTCATTGGAGGAATAATTGCACTATTCAAAGTTCGTTCTCCAGATTGACTTAACATTTTTCTAAAAGCTACTTTGTAATAATCCAACCAATTATCATACGAACCATCTTTTTGCTGAAATCCTTTGATGGTTGATGCATACCCTACGGTAACATTCAACGGAGTATAATTTGTTCGGGCTGTATCGTTTACATCAATCTTGTTAAAATCTATAATATCAAAATCATGATGTATTAGACAAATTTCTTTTGGAGTTTTATATAAAGGATTAGAAACATAGATGTGAGGTCCAGAATAAATCATTTCGAAAACTTCAAGGTTTGGAAATTTAGTATCTCTTTTTATATTTCCCCCATTTACATCATTGGTTTCATGCCATCCTTCAGTAATTTTATTATCAAAATCAGATATAGAAGTTGAAAATTCTCCTATTTTCTTAATTATATCAATTATTTCCTTTGCATGGATGGACACTAATTTTGTTCCCTGCCATTTATCTGTATTCTCAAAAGTTTTGGCTAAAACACTTAGCTTTTCTGAATTTAAATTTATTATTCTACTTTTATGAGCGGAAATATTCCACTCAAAATTTCCATCTTCCATTTTAGTCTTTAAACCACCACATTCACCAAGTCCATCATGTATTAGGCTAGTGTCAATAGTAGATGGATGAAAGACATTATTGATATTTATAAAAGAGATTGTACTCTTACTACCAGAATAAATATTAATACTATAGGTAACCCAATGAAGAATCTCTTGGAAAAGTTTTTTAACATTCACAAATTGAAAATGATATTTCAGTCTTTGATATATTTCTTTTCTTAATTCAGCACCATTAGGATCATCGTAAACGCCATCAGGATGAATTAGTCCTAAATATCCGTTAGGATTAATCCAATGCAAACCATTTTCTAATACACATTTGTACAAATTGGTTTGTTGCCCTTTCAATAAAGGATAATTTTGGTAGGCATTCATAAAAACAGCCGAAGCTTCGTTTTCAATATTTTCTGCAAAATAGCTTTGCTGCTGGCTTGAAACCTCTAAGAATTCTGCTTGCAGTTTTTTTACTTTTGGCGCTGACGTTTTGCGTATTTCCAGTTCAGGAAAAACTTCAGACATTAAGCCTTTTTCTTCAAATTGAATTTTTAGCCAAGGTGGATTCCCAACGGCAATATCAAAACCGTTGCGTTCACGAAAAACTTCTATAAATTCTAGTTCGTAATGAAAGAATTTATACTGCTCCGCATATTTAGCTACCAATACCGCTCTATCATTAACAAACAGTGAGGAGGAGGATTGCTTTAAGGCATCGGTCAATTGCTTGGCTATCCCTCTTTTATCTTTTCGATAATCCCGTACCGCATTTTCATCTTCGGTACTTACTTCATGGATATCATCGAGATCAATATTTAAAATTTGTACTAAATCGCTGTACCATTCGGTTCTTGTAGGCAAATCTTTGGCATCTCGCACATCGAAAAACCAGAGGCTACACCAATAATCCATAAGCTGTTTTAGCTTGTGGTAGGGTGCATTGGGTTTTAGTCTGTTTTCGGCAAAAGCTTGTTTCTGTTCGTACGAATAGGATTGAAAATCGATGGTTAGTATTTCATCTTGGTTTCCAAAAAAATCAGAATTGGCACGGGTAACAAGACCAATATTTTTTTGAATTTCATAATGCTCTAGCAATAGGGCATCAACAGCATTGGCTATTTTTTGTAATTGTTCAAACTCTTCTTTACGCAAAGGTTCGCAAAAGGTTTTTCGCCAATCAGTTACTCGTTTGGCTTCGGGCGTATAAGCTTCTTTAAGCAATTTGATTCCTCCAGAAGATACCATTCCTGGATCAGGCAATAAAAAATGATATATTTCGTCGTTAGTTCTTAATACACCTTTTTTACCAAAGTCTAAATGTTTGGGTGCTGTGTGCCACCATTCTTTTTTTACAAAACCATTTGCTCCTTTTGTTTCAAACGAAAAATCTTTGTATTTGAACACTTTGAGCCAACTACCCACTACGGCATTACCCACACCTAATCGATACCCAAAGAATGGGGTTTGCATGTCTTTATGGATTACATTGAGCCACAAAGAGAGTTTTCCTAGTTCTACAGCAGTAGGGTTAAGATCGACACCATAGACATTGTTTAGTGCTATGTAGGCTTTTATTTTTTGGATTTGTTGTTGGTATTGGTTGGGGTCAACCTGTTTTTTTAGTTCTTGCTGGCGATAAGTAAGATAAGCTTGCGCCAATTGATTGATCACCTCGTTATGAAAAGCAGCTGCTCCCATAGCGGGTTCTAAAATTTTTAGTTCTAGCAAGTCCAAAGCTTTCATTTCGCCTTTGTCTAGGCGCTCTAAAATAGGCTTGAGCGTGTATTTTACGGTTGTTTGTGTGAGTA
>JAYTMW010000520.1:0-2302 GCA_043728105.1 Saprospiraceae bacterium
GCAGCACCATGATATACGGGGTCATCAAATAATGGTTTGGGTGCAACTTTATGTTGGGCAAATAATGTAACCGAAATGATACAAAGAATACAACTTAAATATATTTTGCTCATCTGATGATTTTTGATGGTTCAATCCTTGCCACAAATCCACCTGCAGCATTCAAACTAATACTAAAATTGGAACCAGCTGACACCGTTTTATTTTCAACGATGGCATTTGCCTGTTTGTCTTTATCATCAGCAATAGAATAACATGTATAGGTCGACTTTTTCAGGAACGATAAATTAATATTTATAGTTTTCATTTCATTACTTCCGTTCATGGCTGCCAAAAACCAAACTGCTCCTTTTCTTCTTACAAATAAAGCCAACTTGCCGATCTTAGATTGCGGCAATACGATTGTTTCATCCCACACAGGTGGAATACTTTGTATCATTTCCTTACAGGGATTATCCAGTATACTTTGCGGATCTGCACCCACACATAAAAATGGTGATGTAAAAACAATCATACTGGCAACATGATGCGCCCAGCTAACCTCTCCCATGCGGTCGCCAAAATGGATAGGCGTATAATCAGCATGTCCTGCTAAATATCTGGTGAAAGGCAGAATAGTATTGGATGAAGCCCAGGGCGGACGGTTCTCCAATCCCCGGATAGCTTCTCTTGTCATTTCATTGGGCCATGTTCTTGATTCCCCGGTAGGTTTATTGGCACCGTGAAAATTCATCATCAACTGATATTCCGCTGCATCTTTTAATGTGGCCTGATAAAATTGTATGATCTCCTGTACTTCATTGTCAAAGAAGTCAACTTTCATTCCAACTATACCAAGGGCTTTACATTTTTTGAAAAAAGCTTTTCGTTGCTCAGGGTTTTTGATACCCGGTATTCCTTTCCGGTCAGGATATGCTTTCCATACCCAGATTTTTACACCTTTTGCAGCAGAGTAATCAACCAATTCTTTCATCATGTCCCATTGATCTTTGTGGTTCACACTGTCTTTCCAGTTACTCCATCCCTCATCTACTAAATTATATTCAAACCCCAATTGTGCAGCGAGGTCGGAAAAATGTTTCATGTTTTCTAAAGTCACTGCTCTTGGTTGAGCCAACCAACTCCAAACGCTGCGACCTGGTTTTATCCAGTCGGTATTATACCCTTGTGGAAATAATTTGATATCATATTTCGGAGATACATTAGCAATGATATCACAGTTCACTAACGAGTTTAAATCTTTACCGATTTCGATAATTCTCCATGCTGTTTCGATAATGCCATTCTTTTTTGTGGTACCAGAAAGGTTGGCCTGAAAGGTTCTTTCTCCTTTTACAATTAGTGACATGCCGGCAAAATCTGTCAGGCCGCCTTCTGTAATTGCAAGGTATCCTGAATTAGCAGGTAATTCTATCGTAACAGGTGGACCCATCAGCTCACCTTTTCTTATTGTATCAATCGATTTTCCAGTATATTTTCCCTCGTAATATTTGATATTGGGCTGGCTCCAGACAATACTTCCCTGCGGTAACGTGAATGATGTATTTTCTTTGTCAACAACAGCAGGGCCGTTACTATTAATTATATACCTGAAAGCAACGCCGTCATTAAAAACTCTTACTTCCAGTTTAAAAGCAACATCTCCTGAAAAAGAAATTATGGCTCCATTGTACTTGTTGGAAGCTATACTATGTACACCACGGTATGCATACACTTCACTGGCCTTTTGCAATTGCACTTTACCTGTCTTTGCGTTTTCGCCAATGAGTTTTTCATTTACCCAAATACCTAATGATGACGGATCAATAATTATTTTTTTATTATAATTTATAGAATAACCAAGCTGGCCATTTTGATTAGTGACAAAAAATTGAATAGCCCCATCCGGGCTTTTAATAATAACAGCTTTATTATTTGTAGATAATTGCGCCAATACAACAAACGAACAGCAACAAATTCCTGCAGTTAACCCGATAAGTACAATACCCTTTATGATTGCTTTCATGTGTTGATTAGTTCTTTATCTAATTATACCGATAAAAGTTCATAAATAAGTTCAACTATTGAACCACAATAGGCAGTAGAGTAGAGAAAAGCGGAGCGTAGATTCTTTCCGCTTTTCCCCCTCGTCAATCCGTACGTGCAGTTTTCCCGCATACGGCTTTCCTGTATTCTTCGTTGCAAACTTTCACAGTTACCTTTTGACGATGTATTTCGTTGGGTCTATCAGTCCGTATTTGTAAACTAATAGCTCAAAGGCTTGTGTACCATACAAGCGGCTTCGTCTTTGGCTCTTGCGGTT
>JAYTMW010000521.1:0-7299 GCA_043728105.1 Saprospiraceae bacterium
AATAACTATGCAGCTAATAAACAAGAGACCCTTGTCACTTCAAGATACGGACTTACGCTTAGTTTCTAATAACAATAATGAAACAAGTCTTCATATACCTAAACCTCTTGCAGAATCATTGCAATTGGAGAATAACGCTCAATTTGAGTTTGAGGTAGAAAAGTTAAATTTTTTAGAGGCATTAACATTCCCTTTAAGATTTAAAAAACCATTGTACAAAAAATCAGATTTATGGAAAATAGATGAAGACTGGTTTAGTGAAAATTATCATAGGCTAAACGCTTTTTTCGGCAGCGAGAAAACTAAAAAATATACTGTTAAAGTAAATATTGACGATAAAAAAAGACATTATTTAATTGGGATTAAACAGTCTGATAGTAATTTCAATATCAGAAACTTTTTGATTGATAGCCATTCTACCCTTGTTTTTTATAAAAAGAATGATAATTCAATTCTTTTAAAAATAGAAAACTCTGAAACTCTAAATACTGAATCTCTAAAAATAGATGATAATGTAAAGAAAAACAAAATTCATGAGCTAAATCAAATTCTTTTTGGTGCTGCGGGTACAGGAAAGTCTCATAATACAATAAATCATGCTATTGCTATTGTTGAAAACAAAACAATAAATGCCATTAATTCAATTGATAGAAATGAGATAAAAATCAAATACGATACCTACATCCAAAACGGTCAAATAGACTTTGTAACCTTTCATCAATCTTATTCTTATGAAGAGTTTATAGAAGGCATAAAGCCCGAAATTACTGAGGGTGGTGGTGTTACATACCATGTTCAAGACGGTACTTTCAAAAAAATGTGTCAAGTGGCTGAAAGCAACCCTGAAAAGGATTTTGTATTCATTATTGATGAAATTAACAGGGGAAATATTTCTAAGATATTTGGGGAATTAATAACCCTCATTGAGGATAGCAAGCGAATAGGTCAAGCAGAAGCTTTACAAATAAAGTTAGCTTATTCGGGTAGCGGCGATAATCCAAAATTATTTGGTGTACCACAAAATCTATATATAATTGGTACGATGAACACCGCAGACCGTTCAATTGCCTTGTTAGATACTGCATTGAGAAGACGATTCAAATTTATAGAATATAGACCAAAACCAGAGCTTTTAAGTAATGATTTTGAGGGTATAAATTTGCAAACCCTACTCACTACTATCAATCAAAGGCTTGAACTTTTGTTAGACAAAGACCATGCTATTGGTCATGCTTATTTCTTAAAAGTTGAAACTAAAAACGATTTATGCAAAGTTTTCAAAAATAATATTATCCCGCAGTTGGAAGAATTTTTCTATAACGATTACGATAAAATCCAACTGGTTTTAGGCGATAACGATAAATGGAAAGGTAATAACGATGATTTAAAATTGATATTAAAAACGGGTAAAGTAAGCTCAAACGCTGTATTCGGTGAAGATTTAGATATTTTAGAAGGTAAAGCTATTTATGAAATGAATGATAATTTGAAAGAAGATAATTTTGATGACATCAAATCAGAGGTATTTATAAGTATTTATCAGAAACCGTAAAGAACATGAGACAGGTTTTCCAAATTTGTGAATTTGGCACAATACGCCAACATACAGGCACAGAACAAAATACTTTTAAGGAAATCTATTTGGACAGATTCACCTTTGAAAGTATGATAACCTTTGTTTTGGAAAATCAAGGTCAAAATACTGAGGGGGAGAAAGCCTTTACTTTGTATCGAAAAAATAGACAAGATTGTATCAAAGTTCGTAATTATGTAGGCGTTATTGAACTCAAAAATGGTACAAGTATTGAGATTTTACCTAAAATTTTCCAAATTGAAACGCCCGAAAATATCAAGGAGACAAAAGTCATTTTCCTTCGGATGCTTCGCACAATGCAGGACACACCTTTTGCAAGCCTACCCGAAGCGAGCTTAAAGGTTCAAGATAATTTCCCTATTTTAGAAATATTTATAAGCCATTTTCTGAAAGAATTGGACAAAGTTGTTCAAAAAGGGATTAGACAAGACTATAAAACTGAACAAGGGAATACACCGTTTTTAAAAGGGAAATTGCTATTATCGGAGCATTTAAAGCATAATTTGGGCAAAAAGCATCAATTCTACACCGAATATTCTGATTATTCAAAAGACAACTCACAGAACCGTATTATCAAAAATACGCTTCAAATACTGAGGGGTATCAGCCGTAATTTTCATAATAATAGTAAAATCATAAAGTATATCGCTTATCTACAAGATATACCTATGTCTCAAAATATCACTAAAGATTTACACCAAGCTACTCAAAACAACAGGCTTTTCAGACATTATGACTTGCTTTTGTCGTGGTGTGAATTGTTTTTATCAAAAAAATCCTTTACAAATTTTAGTGGCTCATCTGTCAATACTGCAATGCTATTCCCAATGGAAAGGGTTTTTGAAAGTTATATTGCCAAACTTTTTAAAAGGTATGCAAATAATTACTCTATTCAATCACAATCAAAAGGATGTTTTTTAGTTGAGAGGCATGTTTTTAAAAGTAATGGAAAAACCTCTGAATTATTCGGATTGAAGCCAGATTTGATTTTAGACAATCAAAATCCAGAGATTATAGATAGGTTTGTTATCGACACTAAATGGAAAATTTTGAATAGCTCATATACCAATTCCAAACAGCCTTATAATATATCACAAGCTGATATTTACCAACTGTTTGCGTATGGGAAAAAGTATGTGCATTATAAAGAAAATGATAGGGAAAACTCCATCATTAGTTATCCTAAGTTAATTATGATTTACCCTAAAAATATCAATTTTGAAGAAAGACTACCTACATTTGAGTATGATAAAGATTTGAAAATGGAAGTTGTCCCTTTTGATATTCTAAGCACAAATTTACAAGAACAGATATATAGCATTTTACAAAAAATTTAGATTGCTTGCTTTCTGTCTTCTCCGCTTGCATACTTGTTTAACCTCAACAAGTATTATGTTCTGCATCTCCAACGCATGTTACCACCAACTCATAACACCTTAATAATCAACAACCTAAAACCCAAAAAGCCCCTTCCAAAACAAGAAGAGGCTTTTTTGATGCAAAATACTGAGGGGGCACAAACTCACTCCTCCCTAACAAGATTGATCAACTCATATTGATTACCACGAGTTTTTCGGACAAGGGCACGCACTTTATTATCAAAAAACTGCCGCACCATTTCAGCCAAACCAAAATTGACGGTTATATCTTTATTTTCCGTACCATTGACAAGACGAATTTTATTCGTGCGGGCATTAGCACTTTCAAAATAGCCAATAAGTGTAATCGTTTCATTTTTGTCTTTTGAAAGCCTTTGCTGTTTCACATTATCTAATAAACTTAATAATTCTTGGTGGATGTCATCGGGTGGCGTACCCAAAAGACCATGAGAAATAAAAATTTCAGCTTCTCTATATAGCTTTATATCCAAAGCTAAACAGGCAGCACTGCGCATAATAATGGACCGAAATGGCTCATTTTGAGAATCCACTAACGCAAAAGCCACTTGACGTTCTATATCAAACGCCTTTTGATTGAGCGCATAAGCTTTTTCAATTTCCTTGTGTTGGGTTGCAACTAAGGCATCTTGTGCGAAAAACATCGCTTCTTGATGTAAATTGAGTAATTCTGTATTTGTCATTTCTGTATGAATAAAGCCGATGGTTGTTTTAATTTTAAAACAAAAGTAACTTATCTTTCTGATTTCATTGAAAATTTAGTTCGTAAAGTATCGGCGCATAAACAAAGCGACTTCCTACCCGAAGCCGCTTTGTTTATGCAGAATACTGAGGGGGGTAAATGTCAAACCCGTTCATAAAAAGGCAATAAATTATCTCTAATCGCTTCCATAACAAGCTGAAAATCAAGGCTTATCTCTAATTTCGTTTTTCTAAAAAATACTTGCCATTGGAGTAAACGTTTGTCATCTGTTGCAAAACTTTCATTAAAAAGCGGATGCTGAATTTTGAATATGGTTTGCCGTTTTCTGAAAGTTTGAATAATCGCTTCTTGCAATATGTCTTTTTGAAAATTATTGGATTGAAGCAATTGATAGACATCGTAAAAGTCTTTCATTCGGCTATTCGTTTCCGCTAAATCAATCATGGCTTCAAACTTTTCAGCAATGACACTTTCAATAGAATAAGCCCAAATATGAGGTTGATTCATCACTAATAAGGTTGGATAAACCATGAAAATGGGTTTGGGCGTAACAATATCACCAAAACCGATGTCAATTTGTAAGGTCTGTCTCATTGTACCCAAGAACGCATCTATTTTTATCCGAACACCCGAATATTTGCCTTCTTTGGCAATTTCAGAGGTCGTCAAACTATCTATATTAAATGTTACAGCGTCTTGTTCGTCATTTTTTTTGGCAAATTTCGGTAAAAACATTTTTCAAATGAAGTTGTTCGGAGCGCATTTTCAAACCTAATAAGTCAATATCCAAAGTAGGACGACTTTTCTCTTGTTCCAATGCGTAGAGTAAAGCACCACCTTTAAGACAGAAATTGTCACAATAATTGGACACCGAAAGGCGATAAATAAGCCGTTCTTGAAAGTAACGAATAAGGATAAGTTGATAGTTTTTGCCGTCGGCTTTTGCCAAATTGCGTAGTCTTGCTTGGATTGATGTGACAGAATTTTTCATAGTAAAATAGTTAAAAAGTTGCTTAAAACGGTTGAAATCTTCAATTGACGTGCGTATTCATTGAGTTTTGCTAAATTTCGGTCTGGGCGTTTCAGATAATTTATTAAGACTTCTTTGGCGATGTCTATGCCCACTTTATTCCGAAAACGGATAATGTCACAAACGGTTTTTTCAAGGTCATATATTTTTATTGTCGTTCCTTGAATACTTGTTTCAACCATACCCAAATTAAAAGCGGTTGTATCCCAATAATATAGGTGGATAGGTGGATAGTCTGGTAAGACCATTTTAGCTTTTTTAGGAATTGCAATATGATAGGTGCTTGATACAAAAGTCGTTAGTTCATAATGAAAAGCCGCCGTGAATAGGCAGAGTACCCCACGAGGCACTAAATGCGTTAAATCTTCCCATTCATTGACTTCATCGGATTGCCATTTATAAACGCCATGTTTTAGCTTTATTATTGAGCCACTGTCTAATAAGGCATTGATTTGGTAATAGTTGATACCGCTTTTTATGAGTGTTCCCATGTGGGCAACTCCTTCACTCTGTTCAAATATTTTTTGAATATCATTTTTCATTATTCTACGGCCTATAGACTTATAAGCCGTAAAATTATAAAATATTTTTAAACGGGTTCACAAAAAAGACAAATTTTGTATCAAAACAAAGCGACTTCCCACCCGAAGCCGCTTTTTTGATGCCAAATACTGAGGGGGTAAAAGACAAACGCTTGATTATCAAAGTGATAATCAAGCGTTTGTCTTTTGAAAAGGGGGGAAATACTGAGGGGGTATTTTTATTTTTATAAATACTTAATAAAATAGCTATTATATTAGCTAAAATTAATTAAAAAATGTATCTTTGACTAAAATATTAGCTAAATGGTAAACTTCTCAACCAATAAAAAGCCCTATAATTTTTTGCAAGAAATTGCTTTACGTCATAAGGTACTGAGAAAACAAGCGGGCTTTTCTCAAAGTGAATTAGCGCAACGTTCAGGAGTTTCTCTGGGCAGTCTCAAACGTTTTGAGCGAACAGGGCAGATTTCTTTTGAGTCGTTGCTCCAACTGGCGGACGTTCTCAATCGTCTCAATGACTTTGAGGCACTACTGCAACCACTCGAAAATTTAGATGCCATCGAAAAATTATTTAGTCCTAAAACAAGACGTTAATGAATCCAATAAAAAAAATTTATGTATCCATTCAATTTGATGCCGAAGACATTGAAGTGGGCGAATTAGTAAGCGAAGACAAAATCATCTATTTTAGATATTATCCCTCCTTTGTAAAAAGAGGCTTGGAAATATCACCCCTAAAACTAAAGCTCAATTCAGACATCAATAAGGCTAATCCAATACCTTTTGACGGCTTATTTGGCGTATTTTTCGATTCCTTGCCCGATGGTTGGGGCAGATTATTATTAGACAGAACCTTGACCGCAAGAGGTATCCCACTTGCTCAACTTACTCCCCTCGACCGTCTCGCTTATGTCGGCAATCAAGGCATGGGTGCGTTGCGGTATAAACCCGAAATAGAGGCAGAAAACCAAGCGGAGTTTAGGATTGAATTGGATGAAATCGCCAATGCGACGCAACAGATTATTGCGGGTACAGCTACTGAGGTATTAGATGAATTGTTTAAGTTAGGTGGGTCATCTGGCGGAGCTCGACCTAAAATTTTAGTTGGCTACAATCCTAAAACACAACACTTCATCCATGCAGACAAAGAACTGCCGCTTGATTATGAGCATTGGTTGATAAAATTCCCCGCTTCTTCTGACAGTCCTGATATTGCCAATATCGAATACGCTTATTACAAAATGGCAATAGACGCAGGCCTCGAAATGAGTGAATGTCGACTTTTTAAAGGACAGTCAGGCAAGACTTATTTTGGTACGAAACGCTTTGATAGACACGGCAATAAAAAGCTGCATCTTCACTCTGCGGCAGGCATGATGCACGACAATTTTAGGTTAAGTGCCTTAGATTATGGACATTTGATGGATTGTGCATTCCAACTTGAACGCAATGTAAAAGCTTATGAAAAAGTGTTGCGTTTAGCCGCTTTCAATGTTTTTGCCAATAACAGAGACGACCACAGCAATAACTTTTCTTTTCTCATGGATGCCACAGGCACGTGGCGTTTAGCACCCGCTTATGATTTAACATTTTCGTATTCAGGGCATGGTATGCACAGTACAATGGTTGCAGGAGAAAGTGCGAATCCGACACGAGAGCATTTAATGAAATTGGCAACTTATTTCAAAATCAAAAACGCACATCTTATTATTGATGAAGTCCAATCTGTCGTTGCTAATTGGAGACAATATGCCGCTCTATATGATGTAAAGAATAATTCAAAAAACAGCATCCAAAAAGTAATTGGACGTTAATATTCACAAAATAAAGGTTGTTTTGAAGCGCATTTCCACCCGAAGCCGCTTTTTTGATGCAAAATACTGAGGGGGTGTCTTAAAAAAGGCACCCCTTAATATTTCTCCAAAGTGTTGATAATTCAATCCACTTTTAAGACTTAATAAAATACTTCACCCAAGTATTTTTCTCCGTTTTTATACGCAGAAAATATGTACCAGAAGGGAAATCATTGAGTT
>JAYTMW010000522.1:0-6575 GCA_043728105.1 Saprospiraceae bacterium
CGCGAATTAAAACGATTTGCCATTGATGATGGAAAACTATTCATCCATATTGTTCCAATTAAAGGCCAAAAAGAAACTTTTGCACCTAAACCTGCAGAATCAACTAAAACAAGTTTATCAACCATTTCAGCATTTTCTATGGCAAACTGCAACGCAATGGCACCACCTTGAGACAATCCGACAATATGAGCCTTTGATATTCTCAATTCTTTTAAAAAATCTTTTAGCCACTTCGAAAAATATGGTCTATTATAAGGCGCATCTGGTTTATCAGATTCTCCATATCCAACTATATCTGGTGCTATTACTTGAAAATTTTTAGAGATAGTATTAATTGATGGATACCAAGTAACAGCACCTGCACCAGCTCCGTGTAGAAAAATTACTGGTTTACCATTTCCACATAACAAGTAGGACGTTTTAATTGTCCCAATAGTTACTTCTCTTTGTTCAACCAATCCTTCTATTTTGTCGATTAGAAGTTGCCTATAGTTTTCTTTATTCGCTTTTTTCAAGTTTTTCCCTCGTTAAATTGATGAATGCCCGTTCGCCTACACTCTTTCAAAGCCTAAGCATAAGTGCTGGTTAGGTTTTTGAAACCGTTACCTACTATTTTGCTCGACTCTGTCGAGGTGTTACCTTATTCCTTACTTAACGAAAAGCACCCCCTCAGTATTTTGTTTTTTACAGCTTAATACCATGGGGGTGTTTTGGTTTTATCTTACTTTCCCGAACTCGACGGAGTCGAGCAAAATAGTGCGTGACGGTTTTGGAAAACCGCACGAGCATACACCGTTTGCCAGCGGATACCCCCTCAGTATTTTTATTGAAAAAGCCTTGATAATCGGCTGATTATCAAGGCTTTGTGGTTTTTTAAGATTTCAAAAGACCTGCAATTGAAATGTCTTCATCCAAATCTTCCCAATGAATGCCTCTGCCGTGTCCGATAAAACGCCAATTCAGTTTTTGCTTTTCAGTTGCCTTCATGAGCGTAGGAAACCAAGTAAGCGGTGTTGCAATCTCTCTGCCGTCAGACAGTTGAACGACTAATTTCTCTTTGTCGAACCAAAGATTTGTTGCTGATATATTGTCTATTTTAATTGAAGTAGTCATGCCAAAATTGAATAAATTTTAATTGATTGTCTGTTTTGAATTTTATTTTCAATTGCTTTATTCGTTTATTAGATACCCGCTCGCTAATCCTCTTCCCAAACCCAAGCAAATTTGCTCGTGAGGTTTTCACGTACTATGTTGCTCGTCTCCGATGAGATTGTCCCGCATTACTCGTTCAACGAGAAACACACCCTCAGTCATGCGTGCCGCTTGATGAAGCCAAAGGCATCATATTTTTGCCTTTTATAGCTAAATATTGAGGGGGTGTTGCTTAACTATTTGAAAATGAAGTAGTTATAAAACATTTTTTAAAGTCGCAGACTTACAGAATACTACATAAGCGGTCGCAGACCGCCTACGAGCGCACCCGTACTTTGATTTAAGTTTCGTTGTAAATCTAAAATATACCCTCACCGAGCGGGGGGCTTTGTTTGCTATCATGTTGATTTTCAACCTTTATCTAAGCCTTTGAAGTCGCAGACTTACCTAATATCCCGTAAGGTGTCACAGACACCCTACGAGCGGCATCCGTTTTTTGATTTAAGATTTGTTGTTATTCTAAATCATATACCTGCCGAGCGGGTACCTGCCGAGCGGGGTACATTTGCGAGCGTACATACGGTAAGCAAGCGGGAAACCGCACGAGCATACACCGTTTGCCAGCGGGGTTAAGCAATATACAATTGATTAACTTGTTCTATATGATCTAAAAAATCGCTAATTGTAAAGGGTATAATCCTCAAATTTTCTTCACTTTTTATAAATTTTATTTGCCGGGATGAATCAATATATATGGATGGTGCAATAAAATAACACATAGAATAAGGTACACCTTTACAAAAATTTTCTAAATGTCTTGAAATTGGCCATACTTCCATTTTAGTTTGTGTTGCTCCTTCTGCCATTGTTACTTCGATTAAAATTCCGTTTTTGTTTTCTATACATTCAATATCGCCTCTATTCCCTCCTGCAGTAGAAGTTGGAATTCCTTCATCATCACATGGATAACTTGGTATGACCTTAATTTTTGGAAATTGAGATTTTATAGCTAATGCAGTTAGAAATTCTAATCTTATTGGACTTGATAAATATTTTAAAATTTCATCCTTACTTAATTTTTTATTCGATAATATAGTCATTTCAGATTTTATCTGTTCCCAAGAATAAGCTCTAATCCATTTTAAAAGTAATTTATCATTTTCTTCGACATCCAAAACTATTGAAGTTTGAGAGATTAAATTATTATCTGTTTGTGCCATATAATCAAAATATGCTCTTTCCGTATCAAATTTCGGATATTGACTGTACGTGTTAAGAACATAATCAACTTTCGCAATTTCATTGGTATTTATATCTATAAACCTCCCTCCCCCTCTCAGCGAAATAAGCCCTGTTAAACGCATTTTTCTAATAAATTCATCAGGATATTCAAGCATTATAGATTTTTCTCGTCGAACTATGTCTAATCCTTCCATAATTTCTTCCCTACATATGTCACAAATAACCTCCCAACTTGGGTTATAACCAAATCGAGCACGAAGCATTTTTATTCTTTCATAAAGGTTCTGTGAATTATTATCTTTCCAATATAAAATTAAGGGTAGTTCTAATTTACTGATACCTGCATTATTTAAACCTTCATCAGCATTAAGCTTTTTTATCACTTCAAGTAATAAAATCAAAGGGATATTGTCATTTAAAACTTTTACAAAAGGATTACTTCTTTGTGATTTAGAAAGAGCATGAACAAATGCTTGTTGTTCAAACTCTGGATGTGGTTCAGAATAAATTATCTCGTTCCCTTCCAATTCAATTTCAACTGAATTTGCCAATAGTAAACCAATTTCTGAAAACTCAATTGGTTCATTGATATTGTAATAAACAAAACCTAATTCTTTTGGAAAGTCAAAAACTGTTGCAAATCGAGATGGCCAACCTTTATTAAATTTTGCCTCTTTATGTTCTTGTGGGTTAACTTGTATCAGTTGATTTACTTCTATATCTGTCAATAATTGAATTCCTATTTGGGAATTATCAGAGATTCGCCTCGCCCCCCATTTTTGAATAATTTGTTCGGTTGTATTAACGGGTCTATATAAACCATATCTAATAACCTCGCCCATAATTACTATGGCTAATTCATTCGTTAATATTTTTTTATTAAACCTACTTAAAATATTTAGTAGATTTTTCATCCTTTCGGGATTCCTCATTGTTGTTGTAAACAGTAAGGGTTTATAATTTGCTTTTCTGCTATTCATAATTAGTAACTAAAACTTCTTTAAAATTTTTTATACTATTGTCATGGTAACTAATATAATTGCTTTGAATAGGAATGATATTAAAATCTTTTGCCCATTCGTAGAAAATAATATTTTGTTTATCTTTATATTGGATAACATTAGAAACTGCAAATTTTATTTTATTTGAATTTAAATTGGTTAAAAATTTAATAAATTCAATTTCTTTATCTTGATTCCATAATTTATTGTATTCGCTTACTGTTATAAGATAAGGCGGATCAAAATAGATAAAATCGTTTTCAGATAAATCTATCGACTTTACAAATAATTGATAATCAAAATTAAACCAATTGATTTTTTTTTGATGTATTATTTCGAAATAATTATTTAGTGCATTAATAACATTCTTATTAAAATCTACATTTCCAACAGGTAAGTTATACTCTCCCAAAGAATTAAATCGAATCATCCTGTTAAAGCCATAGATTAACAAAACATAAAAATGTAACATATTTGTTCTATCTGATTTATTAAAGTCCTGCTTTAACAGATTAAAATTATCTTTGTTAAATTGCGCATAATACGTTTTTTTCCATTTAGATTTTAATTCGTCTGGTACAATATCTTCATAATAAGAACGTGAAAGTCCATATTTCATAATTATATTTTCAATTTCTCGAAAAAAATGATTTGGATTTTCAGCTTGACCGATTAAAAAATTATGTAAAGAAAAAACATATTTATCAATATCATTTAGATAATAGCTTTCGGCATCAATATTCATGAAAACAGAACCTCCTCCTGCAAACGGTTCTATAAATTTTGAAATATTATTAGGAAAATACGTTTTAATTTCTTTAATTAGTTTGTATTTATCGCCTACATAAAACAATGGCGAACGATATATTTTATTTGCCATTAATTTTAGTTATAAAAAGTAATTCTTTATGGTTATCGAATTCTGTTTTCCCTGTATTAAAAAAACGATGTGAACATTCAAAAACCTTTGTTTTTCCTTTTTGATTTAAAATAAATTCTATTTCTTCTAATGTAATTTTATTTTTTGAAGATTTACTTTTTGAGGCATATGTATTATTATAAGACACTGCTAAATATCGAGCATCTAAGTTTTCTACTAAATCTTTGAACGCTTTTTTTGCACCGACTGTACAATACACACTCATATTTTCTGCTTGTGGTTTTAATGCAACGCCATGAAGTTCGGGTTTTTTCCAAGTTACAAGATTATCGTAAACATGGTAAAATCGGCTATATTGACGAGAATTGTACGGAGGGTCAATATATGCTATATCCGTCTTTATTTTACGAGATAATACATTTGCATTCTCTTGAAATATTTCGATACCTGCAAATTCTGTCGGCTCAATTAATCTTAACTGTAATTTTTTATACTTTATAGGCTTTTTTATATAAGCATCAAAATGTCCCACTGTATTAGCAATTTTATCAATATTATAAATAAGTGTAGTTAACAAAATAGAAAATTCTTTTTCAGTTAGCTCTTCTTTTCTATTATCTAAATCTTGACGAATATAGCCAATCAATTTAGCACTTTGATAATCAAAAAATTTATCACCGAAGTTCAAAGAAAAATAATTATCTTCCAAATCTTTAGAATTCAATAAATTATATTCATTAATTATTCTTTCAACTTTTTCTACATTCCATTTTGCAATTTCAAAAAAAGCTTTATAAATAACATTATTTGAATGTAGAATATCGTTTATAATAACTTTATCAAAATGTTTGAATGCGGCTTTAGCCACGCTTGCAGTTCCCGCAAAAACATCAAATAATGAATTACAATTTTTAGTTTCTGATAAAATTGTTTTTAAAATCCAATCCGTTAATTTAGCTTTATTTCCTATATACCTTCGGCTTTCTAAACCGATTAATTTTTCTGTTGAAATATTAGGAAATAAAGATTGTGATTTGCCATACAAAATTTTCTCTTCTGCCACATGCAATGCTTGTATTCCAAGTTCTTCTTCTTGTATTTCATAAACTAACTTATCACTTAACCAATGAACTATAACTTGGCTTGGGTCGCAATCATAGTAACCCGCTAATTGCAAAACTTGCTCCTTTGTAGGAAGCCTTTTACCATTTTCAATTCTGCTTAGAAGTGATAAATCTATATTGGTTGTGTTATGAACCTCTTGCAAAAGAAATCCTTTTCCTTCTCTTAATTCTCTCAAAAATGTTCCTATTGAATACATATTTTCTATTTTGACAATTTTTGTCAAAGGTAAAAATACTTTTAAATTCAATGTTAGTACAGCTGTTTTTTTTTTGATTTTTGTTTACTTTGCTTTCTCGCTTGTTGACCTTGTTCCAAAGCCCAAGCAAATTTGCTGGTTAGGTTTTCCGAAACCGTTACCTACTATGTTGCTCGACTCCGTCGAGTTTGTACTGTGCTTTTTGTTTTATGTAACAACACCCCTCAGTATTTCAACCATTTTCCAACAAAAAAGAAAAATGCAACCACGCAAATAAACCTTAATGATACAAAAATCATCAAAACCCCATTGCAATAATTAGTTGAGTTAGTATGTACAGGAAAGCAATTTTCAATCGGTCGCTACATTGATTTTTGTATTAATGGATACTTTAGAATACGACAGAATCAAGCTATAAATTTTCGTCGTTCAAACATACAATACATTTTTATTATAACAATACTATTTTATAAGTATTTTATGAAAGAAGATAAATTTTGTTTTTTAAACAATGGTTAAACGGGTATTTTATGTGGATTTTGTTTCACTGTACTTTGAGAAAATCTTTTTTTAAAAAGTTTTTGTCTCAAATCACGTAAGGTTTGTGACAAATCTCTCGTGTTTAATCTCATATCTCGTTAGAAAAAGTTTTTTTAAAAAGTTTTTAACCCATATCCTTACAGAAAAAGTTTTTTTAAAAAGTTTTTGTTTTATTTCCGTTTGACTTTGCTTCAAATCCGTTTGACTTTTTCTCATTTCCGTTTGACTTTGCTTCAAATCCGTTTGACTTTGCTTCATTTCCGTTTGACTTTGCTTCATTTCCGTTTGATAAAAATCATAAAACTTGTGGTGTGCAGACCTTTTTTCTTACAATAAGCCCATGAAATAGCGACTTAAAGGCAATCATGGCTACCATTTAATCATGAAAACATACCGTTTAATAAAATCTTTAGAAAACATATTGTTATTATTTTAATTT
>JAYTMW010000523.1:0-2152 GCA_043728105.1 Saprospiraceae bacterium
TGAACGAACTATCCGAAACCGTCCCAAATTGGTCAGGCGGCACCCGAATTGGCGAGAGTTTAAGACAGTTTACGGAACAGCATACTCAAAAATGTTTGACCTCAAAAACCATAGTCTTAATCATGAGTGACGGTTGGGATACAGGCGAAGTGGAAGTGTTGGAACAAGCCATGAAAACCATTCACCAAAAAGCCAAAAAGGTCATTTGGCTCAACCCATTAGCGGGCAATCCTAACTACGAACCCAATACAGCGTGCATGGAAAAAGCAATGCCCTACATTGATGTTCTCAATGCAGGGCATAATGTGGAGAGTATAAAAAATATAGGAAAATTTCTTTAAATTTTAAAAATTTAAATTTCGTAATCAATTGAAAATCAATACATTACATCCAACTAATTCTAATTTTTTAATTCTTAATTTTAATTAAAATCAACGTTGTTTCTTTGTTGACGCAACGTTTTCTTCCAAAGCAATCATTTGAACTCCTGAAATAGTTTCAACTCTGTTTTGCGGATCAACATCCAATGGGCGTGACAAAACACGGAAAAATTGTGTTTGTGTCAATGAAGCAGTTTCAAAATTTGTACCGTTAGCTTGAGGCACATCTTGCCAATTTTTGCCATCTACACTCACCTGCCATTGCAAAGAAGACATTTGATCGTTGCCTTGTGCTTTCAAAGTAACACTTTCACCTGTTTTCACAGCCGTTTTACCTTGAGCAACCGCCACCGAAAGCATCGGCGCAATCACAATTTCGTTTGATGCGATAGATTGAGCATTAATTTGTGTTGAAAAGGCAGAAATAAGGAGGAGGAAGAACGTTATTTTTTGGAACATGTAGTTTTGTTTAATGATTAAAAAACGAGAAAACATTATATAACCATGTACCCTAAAAAAAGTATGCCAACTTTTGCAAAACGATTGTTTTTTGATTTTTTTCTTGAAAATAAATTCAAATTTGTAACAAACTGATTGTTTATTACGGATTAATAGAACCAATCAATCTTTATTTTTCATAACTTAAATCCTGTACTTATGCTTGTTATTGTCATCATCATTGGCATTGCCACAACTTTCTCAAGATTGGCTTTCGATAAAAACTTGAATCGTTACTTGTGGGGAACGATCGGTGTTGTTAGCTACTATTTGGCTCAATTTATTGGGGGTATTATAATCAATGAGATTAATCCTGAGCTTCTCCAAGATAAAGGAGCATTAGTTGGCTATGCACTTCTTTTAGGTTTTATGGGTGTGGGTGTCGCTTATTTCATCTTATATAAAATGCCTTACCCCGGCGAAACAATAGTGGATGATAGTGATTTGTTGGACAATAAAATTGAATAATTATATGTATTTTCATGTATAAAAACATATAATTATGGAACGAAGTCGGTTTAGTAAACTACTGCACAAATTCAAAACGTTCGATTTCAATGATGCTGTATTGTAATAAAAACAAAGGATTGTACGCATATATACGTACAATCCTTTGTTTTTTTATGTATTTAAACACAATAGTATGTATTAATACGTATTAATACGTATAAATACTGAGGGAGTCTATTAAATCAATCCAAATACCTTTTCGTCAAGCCGTCATAGAAATCAATACGTCTATCTCTGAAAAAAGGCCAAATGCGTCTCACATCTTCCGTCCGTTGCTTATCTATTTCGATTACTACATTTTCTTCTTTTTCAATGGAAGATTTATATAAAAACTCACCTTGCGGCCCAGCCACAAAACTTTGACCCCAAAACTGTATGCCATTCGTTACACCCGTCCAATCTGGCTCATGCCCTACCCTATTCACGCTTATCACGGGCAACCCATTCGCCACCGCATGACCACGCTGAATCGTCTCCCAAGCACCATGTTGGCGGTCTTTTTCATTTTGTGGGTCGGTACTCTCCCACCCTATCGCTGTTGGATAAATCAACATCTCCGCACCTCGCAGAGCCATAAGCCTTGCAGCTTCGGGATACCATTGATCCCAACAAACCAAAACACCTAATTTTCCGACCGACGTTTTTATCGGTTCAAAACCAATATCGCCAGGCGTGAAATAGAACTTTTCGTAGTACGCTGGGTCATCAGGAATGTGCATTTTGCGGTATTTGCCCGCCACCGAACCATCTTTTTCAAAAACAAC
>JAYTMW010000524.1:0-3628 GCA_043728105.1 Saprospiraceae bacterium
TAATAAACAAAGAAGCCGTTTTTTGCATTAATTGGTCAACAGCAAAAGCCATAAACATTAAAAAGGCTAAGGTTGTGGCTAAATTTTGATACCCATGTCCATAATTGTGTTCAAAATGATAGCCTTGGTTTTTAAGGGTATTGAAAGTTTCATTTTCAATTTTCCAACGACACCGACCAACTTTCATAATTTGCAAGACATTTTTTTTGTCTAATAAGTAATCAGTACACCACGTGAAACGGGTTGTTTTTCCTTTTTTGTCCGTCCATTCGTACCACAACATATTGACTCTGATACCACCTACAGTTTCACCCAGTGGTAAATTATTAGCCCAATAGAAACGATGGATTTCGCCTTTTTCTCGTTTCTCCATGAACCCAAGTGCTTTATTAACACGCCTTGATTCAAAGGCGTTGAACAGGGTTTTGTGGCTATCTGGCTTGATATTGAGTACAAAATGCCAAAGGTTGTCTGAATTACTTAAAATTCTATTGATATGTGGCGCATTGGCAAAAAGCGCATCACCCGTGAAAATAATCCGTTCATGAGCGTACTTTTGTTTCAATTCGCTCATTAAACGACTACATGCGTTACGTTCACAATCGTTTTTCTCAATGCCATCTTGTTTGACAATCGGTTCTAAGCACAATGGGAAAACTTCCGCTTGACCAGGACAAACAATACTGGCAACCAACATGGCATGAGAATAATGTACCCCATCTTTTCTTTTCGTACATTGACAATTAGGACAATGTATGGAAGTAGATTCAAAGTGGGAAACGCCATCAATTGCTACAATAAGGCTTTTGTCATAGTACCGATAAGTATCAATAATTCCTTTTTCTTTTAGTTGACCATAATAGTCTAAAAAAAATGGTCGTAAGTCGTCAGGCGATACATTATCCAAAATATTGCGCATTTGGGCATCCGTACACAACTTATTAATCCCAAATAGGCTTTTAAGATTCGCTTTTTCTTGCGGTGTTTGTTGTTCAAAACGATTAATGGATGGGTGTTTTAATATAAACATTGCAAATCCACTCATCAAAACATCAGGTAGACTGTGAACCACATTTTTGGCTCTATTGTCAACAATTGTTTCAAACTGTTGACGAATGCGACATAAATAACTGTCGTACTCTAATGTTAATTCTGTTATAATGAGATGTTGTTCCATCTCGCAAAGTTAGAATAGTTATGTCAATGAACGTGTACATCTTACATTAGAAATCGCTGGTTTTAAACCCTTGAAGAGTTATAACTTGCTGAAAATCAATTGTTTATAAAAATTGATACCCCTCAGTATTTTCTTGATTTATTTTGCCATTACACTTATTCGTAATTACCCAATACAAATTACCTATTACCCATTACTCACATGTGCAACCGCACTTTTCTATCCAATAAAAATTCCTTTGTTTCTACATGTTCAGGGTCAGGCACGCAGCAATCAACGGGGCAAACTGCCGCACATTGAGGTTCTTCGTGAAAGCCGACACATTCAGTACATTTATCGGGAACGATGTAATAGTAATCATCAGAAACGGGCATTATTTTTTCGTCGGCATCTACCACTCGACCGCCACTATCCAATTTGAATGCACCTTTAACCGTGTTGCCATCGCTGATAGCCCATTCTACACCACCTTCATAGATTGCATTGTTTGGACATTCTGGCTCACATGCGCCGCAATTGATACATTCATCAGTTATCATTATTGCCATAATATATTCTTATTTTTTATTGAGAGGCATCCCCTCAGTATTTTTATGATTTTTTCTTGATTTTTTAAAATTTTACATGCTTCTTTTAATAAAGACTCTGAAAAAAGGTTTAGGTCTCACATTTTTGCTAATTTTTCCCATTTATTAACATGCGCCGCAAAATTATACACTTCTCCACTATTTAAAGAAAATAATAAGAAAATAGTTTAAAACAGATTGAAAATAAAAAAGCCGACCCTTGAAAAACAGGGGTCGGCAAACAACGACGTAGCTTAAACACGATATGATGGAGTCATCATACTAAAATCAATAAACATAAAAATCATACAGATTTACAAGTTTTTAAACTTTATAAATTGTTAATAATCATATTTCAAGAGCAAATTTAGTGTTAAGATTGATTATTTCAAATATTCTGAAGAAATTTTTTCAAAATTTGGTAATTTATTTATGTGCCACTTCTGAATGATTTTGCCGTCCTTTAATAAAAACAAACCAGGATTAGAACGTATCATTGTTTTTAATAATATATCATCGGCGGTATAGAAAGGGTATGCCGCTTGCGCAACATGTCTAAATTCCTCAATTTTTTTGGGATCATTAAACGGCACAACTGCTGCTATTTTATGCCCCGCTTTTTCCGCCTGTGCCATGATTGGATTGATTTTATTTTCAAACATTTTAAGATAGCTGTCTTCAAAACGGAAAGATTTGAGGGTTTCTTCACGTTGCCCTACACGTTCAAATACTTTTTTTAATTCAAAAGAATCAACTCCTGCAATCTTCATTTTAATGGTATCGGTTCTAAAAATGGAATCTGCAACAATGGTTTTTATTTTACTTTCTTCGGACTTAATTTTTGAACTCACGACGAAGAAAGTATAACCTTTTTCGTTCAATAAATCCTCACTGATATCAGAACCATTTTTATCGTTGATGCCAAAATCACTGATTTTTGAATGTGGAATTGTTGGTTCAGTCTTGATCTGTTCGAGAAATGCCCAACCATCTTTTTTTAATGATTCAAAACTTTTCATGTATTCAGCATCGGGTATAACCTTAATTTCACCCGTTTTTTCGTTTTTCAATTTCCAATCGGTAATCTTCACAGCACCCGCCGCTTTTTCCTCTGCCAACTTTTGCTCACGAATATTCACGCCATTTTTGAATGGGCGAAAGTCAACAACAGGCTCGTTGGAATAGGTATTATAGTAGCAAAAAGCAACGCTTGCAAGGGTAATGACAGTTAAAATTGCACCCGAAACCCGTTTTTTAAACAATTGATGAAAATCATTGTGTTTGAAAATAAAAAATATTGCAATAGGCATTAAACCAAGGTCTTTATAAAACGAAGTAGTCGGTAAGAGCTTTAAAAAGTCGCCAAAACAGCCACAATCAGTTACTTTCATGTTAGTTACGACATAGTTCCCCCATTTTGAAAATTCAAAAAAGTTAACACCGTCAGGCACATAAGCCGTGAGGTGCGTATAGCCTGTTAGAACTGTGAAGAACACCATAATAATAAGGAACAACCATGAAGTGAGTTTAGATTTATAGCCTAAAACCAACATAAAACCAATGACTATTTCCAAAATAATCATGATTAAAGAAAAGGCAATCGAATAATCGGAAAGGAAAGGAAAGATGGGAGCAATAAATTTTGCCGCTGTATCTTTAAATGTTGCGTTAAATTCTGTAAAATATTGTTGCATTTTTATGGACGTACCCAATGGGTCAACCGCTTTCACAGCTCCCGAAAAGATGAACCAAACGCCCGTAAAGTTTTGGAGAAAAGTCATCAACCAACTTTTGTGGGCTTTAAAATAATAACCCGTAATAAGCGTGAGGATACCTCCTCCGATGGCGAAACCAATTAGTAAATTCCAGATGGTCATACGTTTTT
>JAYTMW010000525.1:0-2937 GCA_043728105.1 Saprospiraceae bacterium
GTCTAAGTGCTGTTCTGACTCTAAAGGACGAAGCAGTGAGGAATTTCTATGTGTCTACATGATACCGTCGTATCTGTTTCAGCACACACGCCTCTCACTACCTACCGATGTCCCAAATCTATGGAAATTTATTATGTCAATGAACTTAATGCAAACATACGAGACACATAGGACACATAGACCTGTATAAGATATTGATTATCAAGGATTTATAAAAAATCTATGTGTCCTATGTGCCTATGTGTTTAGTATCAAATAATTTTGCCTTGACACTTAATTACAACAACCACTACCACTGCAATTCAAAATAATGCGGTATCGAGTTGTACTATTTAAGGCACTAACCGTTAAAGAAGGTTTAGTTTCGTTTACAATATCTTGCCAAGTTGCGCCATTACTATTTGATTGCCATTGAACGCCACAAGTGCCTGACGGGTCTGCAACATTGGCCATTAATATCGCTGAGCCACCCGTACAAATTGATGAAACTGAAACACTGACATTCACCGCAGGGTCAGGGACGATAATGACGGTGGCTGGCTCAGATTGAATCGTGCCACAACCTGCACTTTGAGAAATAATAGAAACCCGATAATATCTTGTGCCAGCAATTGTGCTTGGAGGCGTATATTCAAAATCGTTTTCGCCCACAATATCTATCCATTGAGCATTATCGGTGCTTGTTTGCCATTGAAATGTTGCGTTTTTTCCACCTTGAGCTTGAATAGATAGCTTTTTTGTGCCACCCAAGCATTCGGTAAATCCTTGTAAAGTTGTTGAAAAAGATAAGGAAGCAACTGATTCTACGCTCGTGCTACTGGAGGTGACACTCCCACATTCTGAGTTGCTAAAAGAAACGACCACTTGATAATATGTTACACCCAAATCGCTGCCCGATGCATCATAAGTTGAGGCGTTAGCATTAATAATTTTATTCCAAGTCAAACCATTAGAGCTTGATTGCCATTGATAAGAAGGTGTTCCTATGCCACCTTTTACATTTGCGGATAATGTCGTGCTTTCGCCTTGACAAAGCACCGCAGCATCAGGATTTAAGAAAGATAATGTAGGGGCTTTAAAAACGGTGGTTTCAAAACTGGCTGAACCGACACATCCATTGGCATCTATGGTTGAAACACTTACTGTTTTTGCACCCGTTGAAGCCCAATCAACAATAATATTACGTGTGCCTTGACCAGATGTAATTGTTCCACCAACAACAGTCCAATTATAAGTATTAAAAGGTTGAGTCGTACTGTATGTTTGACTTTTACTACCTACGCACGTTGCGACTGTACCCGTGATTTCAGGTTTTTGAGGATTAATATCTGGATTTGTGTAGCTGATACAAGGATCAAAAGATACCGCAAATTGACGATAACCCGCACCCACTGGATTCACTGTTCTAACACCCAAACGAATAGAAAAAACATTGTTTTGACCTGGATAATAAAATGTTGCTTTTACCTTAGAATCCGTTGAAATGCTCGCATATTCATTTGTTGAACCCAAAACTAAGGTAAAAGGCGGCTCATCTGCAATCACCAATTCCGTAGGATTATTGACGATGTAACCATTGGCGTTGATGTGTCCGTGCAATTCACGAAAATTGCTATTACCATCCACATCATAAGACGTTACGCGTGATGAAGTCGGTAAATTAGTAGGTGTTGTCGTACCCGCTGCCACGATTGTAATTTTCCAATCCACGTAAGAATCTTTACCACCCAAGAAGTTAAAATTGATTTCTGGACACCAATCATCCACGTTCACCGCCGTGTTATCAATCGCATTGAGTGAATTTGCGTTGACAGCATTTGTGATTTCAACGATGGCATCGTAGCCAGTTGCCACATTGCTAAAACGCCATTTGTCACCCACTAAACCCGTTGCATCATTGATTTGAACTGGATTTTTATAGACCAATTTTGTATAAGCCGAACAAGATTGTAAAACGCAATCACAGCCAGCACTACTTTCAACTTTCACTGGAATCCCCAAAGACGTTGCGGGATTACAACCACTTGTTGCAGCTGTTGCAACAACTCGGTAAAATTTATTTGATGCCGTGGTAGTTTCTAAATTATAGGTTTCATTCGTAGCACCTACAATATTCGTCCAATTGCTGGTACCATCGACACTGCTTTGCCATTGATACGTAATTGTCCCCGCACCACCCGTAACATTTGCCATTAAAACAGCTACGCTATTGATGCAAACTATACCATTTGTTGTTGAAGCTGTAACCATAATGGGCTTCACGGGCGTAGCCGTAAAGGTGTTTGATGCGCCAGAACAAGTTGAGTTTGGTATGGAAACAATGACTTTATAATCTTGATTAACTGTAAGATTAGGTGTAATAAATGTATCTCTATTAGACCCATCATTGACCCAACCTGTACCGTTCCAACGTTGCCATTGATAGGTGGCAGAAGGAAAACATGAACCAATATTCGCCGTCAAAGTAGTTGTACTGTTCGCACAATTTGGCACGGCCGTTATCGTAGGTGTAGGGGGGATTATGACTGTAATGATTTGCGTAGCTGTTACCGCATTCCCACAATTATCAGCCGCTTTCCAAGTTCTCGTAACCGTATAAACATTATCAGAACAAGAGCCGTTTGTCGTCTTTGTACTGACCTCTGAGGTCAAAAATACTGAGGGGGTCGCATCACAATTGTCTGTTGCCGTCAAAATAGCGGCGGCGGGTACTGTTCCACAAACCGTTACGTTAGCGGGAACATTATTAAAAATTGGTGCTTGAGTATCCTTAACTGTTATGATTTGTGTATGCTTAGTGGCATTACCCGTTACGTCACGAGCAGTCCAAATTCTCGTAATTGTATAATTTTTACAATCAACAGGCGGTGCAGTACAACATTCTTTAATAAAAAAGCCATCAATTGCCATACCCCTAACCGATTCACCCCAAAGCGG
>JAYTMW010000526.1:0-7198 GCA_043728105.1 Saprospiraceae bacterium
TCGAAAGTGGCGCAAACGACGGCTGATTTTCAAATGTCTTATCAAGTAATTACGGGTCAGATTCAAAATGATGTAACCAATATGCAAAAATATTTGAAGTAATAATTGAAAACATATTTTTTTAAAATTTAAAACTTTTTAGCTATGATTACGAACTTATTGAATGATATTTTGAAGATAATAAAAGGTAGAAATGGCTCGATTTTTTTAGTCATAATCGCTATTTTTGCGGTGATGCTTTTCATAAAATTGATACCCGCTTTGATTAAGTTTTTCATGATAGCGGCTATCGTTTTTGTGATTTTTAAGTTTATCCAAAAGAAATCTTCGGAGTAAAACCGAGTGTGCAATCTTAGGAAGATTTAAAATCTTCCTAAGATTTAAAATCTTCCTAAGATTTATTTGTTATAATTTATTGAAAATCAAATATTTATGAATAATTTATTAAAGACTATGTGTTGCCTTGCACTCCTTTCTTTCACTGCTTGCGGCGAAAAAGAGAAGAGCGAAGACCGTGTGCAAACAAAAGATATTTCAAAGGATGGGGCGATTGAAACGTTGGTCTCAACGGAGCATCTGAACGATACTTTTGATATTATGATTACGACCCATAAGATTTGGAAAAATAATGTGGTTGTGAAGGAAGTAGCGTACAGAGATACGCTGCCCGCTTTGGGCAAAACGAGCCTCGAAAATACTGAGGGGGAGTCAAAAGTGGTGAACAAGGATTATGAATTTTATATAACTGTAAAATAAAAATGAAAAAATCAAAATTAGTAAGCCTCGTTCTCATCACGGCAGCCTTGGCATCCTGCAACAAAAAAGTTGAAAAAGACCCTTCATTAGGTGATTGGGGCGACGAAAAAAGCGGTAAAAAAGTCTATATGCGCTCCGATTCGACGGCGCAATATACCCGCACGCATCATTCTGGTATGGGCATGGGTAGCATGATTTTGTGGTACTATGCGTTCCGACCTTATCACGGTGGCGGTTATGGTGGTTATCGTTCTGGATATTATTCAGGCGGCTTATCACATAGTTCAAATGTGGGGTCAAATCCATCGAAGAGTAATGTTTCGAGGGGTGGTTTTGGGCGTAGTTCGTTTAGGTCTTCCGCTTCGTAATGTAGCGGCGGGGTTTACTGCCGTAGCTTACGGATTTATCCGAATCCGTCGAGACGGATTCATCCGTCGAAATGCACAATAGCATACCCAACAACATACCCAATAGCATACTCAATAAAACTCCAATCGTATACCCTCAAATTTTTATTACATATTAAAACGGATGAATCCGTTTCGACGGGTTCGGATAAATCCGAAGCTACATCATGAAAAGAATAGCCACAGAAAAACGAGCCGATTGGGAGTCAAAAGTCGAAAACCTGGGTTTTGGCTTTCATACAATGGGCGATACCTATTGGGATGAATCGGCATATTATCAATTCTCAATGGCTGAGATTGACGAGATAGAAAAGGCCACAAACACGCTGTGGGAAATGTGTTTGGAAGCCGTTCAGCACGTGATTGATGAGAAAAAATACAATCTTTTTCACATCCCAAAATGGTTTGAACAACATATCGAGCGCACATGGGAAGATGATGCGCCAGCAATCTACGGACGCTTTGATTTTTCTTTTCAAAATGGCGTGCCTAAAATGTTAGAATTTAATGCCGATACGCCAACTTCGCTTTTTGAAACGGGCGTGGTGCAATGGAATTGGCTCGAAGAATGTTTCCCAAAACTTGACCAATTTAATTCGGTGCATGAAAAATTGATTGAATCTTGGAAGGCTCTCAAACCGCATTTGCACAAAGGCACGGTGCATTTTAGTTGCATGAAAGAATCGTTGGAAGATTTGACGACGACCGAATATTTGCGAGATTGCGCCATACAGGCTGGGCTGCGCACGGAGTTGATTTATATGGATGATATTGGTTGGGATGAGGATACGCAAACGTTCTTAGATGTTCATAATCAGCCGATTATAAATATTTTTAAACTATATCCGTATGAATGGCTCGTGCATGATGAGTTTGGTTTTTACTTGATAAAAGACAAAATGAAGGCGCATTGGATAGAGCCGAGTTGGAAAATGATACTCTCAAATAAGGCTATTTTACCCATTTTGTTTGAGCTTTTTCCCGACTCACCTTACCTTTTACCCACGTATTTTGACTCCGTTGACCTGAAAGATTACGTCCGAAAACCCATTCTTTCCCGTGAAGGTGCGAACATAACAGTTGTAAAAAACAATCAATATGTCACCCATACTGAGGGGGACTACGGCGAGGAAGGTTACATCTATCAACAGCTTTGCCCGTTGCCTGAGTTTGAGGGCAATCATGTATTGGTGGGTTCGTGGTTGATAGGGCAGGAGGCCGCAGGCATAGGCATCCGTGAGTCTTCGACCTTGATTACGGATAATGGGTCGAGATTTGTGCCGCATGTCATTAAAGGTTGAAAAATTAACAAAACTCTCCAAGGGTTTTAAACCCTTAAAGGGTCGAAAATGTTGTAAGTAGTTGATAATCAAATAGTTATGAATGTTTAATCGCCAATATAAGAAAGTAGAAATATCGAAAAGAATGCTCATTGTTTGGTTGGTGATGGGGCTTGGGATTTTTATTATTGCTAATTTTGATATTCATAAACGGTGGTTAAATCTTGAAAACAAAGGACAAATAACGATGGGAAGTATTACAAAATGTCAACCTATGACAGTTAATAAATCCGAAAGAGCAAAGTGTTGTTATTATACTTTTAAAGCGGGTCAAGATACTTTGAGTTTCCATAAATGTGATTGCACTTATAATGAAGGTGATTCGGTGACGGTTCGGTACAATCCAAAAAATCCGAATGAAAATGAGATATTAAGGTGAAACCATTAAACTACTATTGGATACGTTTTATATATTTGCAAAAACGTCAAACTTCTCGGTTTTTAATTTTCAGTTTTAATATCTATTTTTGAGAAAATACTGAGGGGGTCTGTTTTAAATGTAAAAATAAATTAAAATATAAAGTATTGATTTTGAATAAGTTAAATCAAATTTCGCAATACTAACAACTCGATACCAAAATATGAGTATGCAAGGTAAAGACTTAATGAGTAAGGGCTTTTGGGAACGCCCCGAAGGTGTTACAGGGATGATTTTTGCCGCCATGTTGTTCTTGGCAGGTGGTTATTTTTTCGTCAGTAATTTGGATTTTTTGGTTAAAGCGATGGAAAACACGCTTTATGCAGGCGTAATGCTGATGGCATTGGCGGCTATTGTTTACGTCATTCTCGACCCCAAAGCACGCAATTTGATGTGGTTTGGTTACAAGAGTTTTATGCGGGCAATCACTCGTATTTTTGTCAACATTGACCCAATTGGAGTCTTGAAAGGCTATATCGAACACCTCGAAGGCAGCTTGGGCAAAATGACCAAACAGATGAACCAACTGAGGGGTCAGATGCACAAGTTAAAGGAGTTGATTATCACAAATCAAAGGGAAATACAGTCCAATTTGGCGCAAGCAAATCAAGCAAAAGATGCCCAAAAAGACGCTCAAATGATTCTGAAAACACGCAAAGCGGGTCGCCTCACCGACTCAAACATGCGTCTCGACGACCTCTATAAACGCATGGAAACGCTCTATCGCATCCTCACGAAAATGCACGAAACGAGTTACGTGATGGCGGAGGATTTGAAAGACCAAATCATGGTGAAGGAGACGGAACGCAACGCCATCATGGCGAGCCACTCCGCCATGCAATCCGCCATGAGCATTTTGACGGGCAATCCCGATAAAAAAGCGATGTTCGACATGGCTTTGGAAGCCATTGCAACTGATGTCAGTAGTAAAATGGGCGAAATGGAGAATTTTATGCAAATGTCTGAAAAAATCATGAATGGCATTGACCTCCAAAACGGTGTTTTTGAAGAAGAAGGCTTAAAAATGTTGGAAGATTGGGAGAAAAAAGGTTCGTCGCTGCTTTTGGGCGAAACGAAGGATGAATTGGTGTTGAAAAATGAAGTTTTGGATATTAATCAGCCGATAAAAACACCTGAACGGGCGCAAGGGTCGGGTAATCAGTATGATTCGTTTTTTGATTGATTGTAGTGGTGAATTTATTCGCCACGTGTTGGAAATACTCGAAAATACTGAGGGGGTGCTTAAAATTCTTTTTTTTAGTGGAAATACTGAGGGGGGGCTTTAATTTCAAAATTGTATAAATTTTAAAGGATTTTAAATAAAATCATTAAATTTGTAAAAAATATAAAGACATGCAAGCAATAGAAACGGTTGGTACAATAGATACAAAAGGGCATTTGAAACTTGCTCATCCTTTGACATTACGCAACAAAACAGTAAAAATTATCATCATGATTGCTGATGTTGAAGATGTTGTAACGGAGGCTGATTGGGCAAATGACTTATCGCCACAACAACGATTTGAGTTAGAAACAGCTTTGGCAGAGTGTGAAAATCCTACAAAATTAACGGCACATGAAGATGTCGTCAAAATGTCTCGCCAATGGTTACAAGAATAGAGTGGACAGACACGGCTTACAATCGTTATCGTGAAATCATTTTTTATTTTAAACAAAACGATGCTCGAAAAGCCGCTTTTCAATTTGAAGAAGATGTTTTTAATAAGATTGACCGACTAAAAAAATATCCAACTATTGGTCGAAAATCTAAGCTATTCAAGACCATGCGTATGATAAATATTGATGATAACCGTCAAATGGCATATCGCATAAAAGGAAAAACGCTTTATATTTGTAATTTTTGGGATATGCGTAGAGATATTAAAAATCGCCCTTTTTAAAGGAAAAACGTCTTGAAAACATTGGTTTTCAAGACTGTTTTAGTAAAAATACTGAGGGGTTAATACTGAATAAATAAAAATTCAAAAAGTTATGAAGAAAAATCAGCTATTAGTTATGATAATTCTTTTTTTATTTACCAATTAAGTTAATGCACAATCTATTTTAGAAAAAGCGACTAAAAAGATTGAAGAGGGTAAAATATTGCTTAATAATGGTAAGGAAGACGAAGCATTAAAACTTTTTGAAAGTGCGATTCGATTATCAAGAGTGAGGCCATTTAGAGAAGGGCATCCAGATGTGGTTATGATGGTTGGTGATGCTTATTTGAATTGCTCAAAACCTAATATTGAAGAAGCTTTCTCTTTTTATAAACGTGCAAGAGATATTGAGCCATTAAATAAATTGTATTGGGAAAAACTTAGGAATCCTGTTTTTGATGGAGTTAAGAAAAAAGGATGATTGAAAATAGCTTTTACTGTTTCTCCGTTTCACCCGTGTTTTTTTATAAATCGTATTTTTGAATAAAATTAATGCAATATAAACCTCATTCTTGAAAAAAATATCATAGCCATTCGTCAGATTCAATACGTCCAAAAAACGTATGAGTTGAATTTCTCTTTGCGTTGTCAATTAGAGGAAGACGATTGTTGTGTATCAATTACGTCTGAAATGCTTGACATCATCGGAACAGGGAAAACGGAAAATGAAGCCTATCAAGGTTTTTGTCAAGAATTTGATTTTATCTACAATCGTTACAATGATTTGAATGATAATCAATTGACAGACAGGCTTTTAAATATAAAAAAAATGATTAACTTAACTGTAGGAAACATACAGTGATGGCAGTTTACCCTAAGCTCAATCCTTATCCTCCACATCCTCCGTCTCCTTCAATTTTCGTTTAATCTCTACCACCGTGCAAGAGAATTTTTTAGCCAAATCTTTATAATTCAACTGTTTTCTGTAAAGGTCATCGAGTTCAATTTCTTCGATTCGAGACCACGATTTTTGCTTCATATTTTTCATAAAAATGTGCTTTTAAAATGTTTATTTAAAACCTCAGAATATTGAAATCTTATTTACGTTTTAATATAAATTGTAATTTTTTTGGATAGTTAATACATATACGTGATCATAATGTTGAAACAAAGGATGTTTTGCACTTAGACATAAGGAATGAAACAGAAATAAACTCCACCATTTAAAAGATTCTTTTTACGATTAAGCCATTCTATTTTTCAAGCAATATGCCCGATATTACTTGAAAAATATAAAGGCTTACTCAAAAAAATAATTCTCCTAAATGGTGGACTTTATTTCTGTTTCATTCCTAATTGGTAAATGTATTAACAAAGCACAATTTTTAATCTAAAAAGCAAGGACTATTTCTAACAAATAAGTATTCTGCAAATAATTTTTAGTTTACAACAAGATTTTATAAACAAATGAAGTATTCTGACACGAATAACCCCTTTTTTCCTTTTTAAGATTAAAACGATAAAATGATGATTGCCTTTATTTTTTTGTCACTTGAAAAGTTTTTTAATATCTTTGGCATTCAGAAAAAAGATCGCAAAAAAGTCTGCTTTACTATTTTGAATTTTATCGAAAATTGAGTCTAAATACTGAGGGGTAAGCTTTTGTGAGCAACAAAAGCCTGCCACTTCAAACATACTTTTTTACAAGCCGTAAGCGTCAAAAACTTGCGGCTTACTTTTTTAAATAAAAAACAAGATGAATCAACTAATAAAAACCACTTCTGATAACCCAGATTTCCATTTTTTAGTAGCCCAATTAGATGCCCATTTAGCGGGTATCTATGGTGAAGAACAAGCTTTTTTCACACAACACAATAAAGTAGATGCAATCAAACACGTTGTGGTGGTTTATCGAGATGGCAAACCCGTGGGTTGTGGTGGGATTAAAGCGTATTCGTCCTCAGAAATGGAAATAAAACGCATGTTTGTTCAACCCGAGCAACGAGGGCAGGGTATAGCCTCTGAAATTTTAACGGTTTTAGAAAACTGGGCAAAAGAATTGGGTTTCAACGAAACGATTTTAGAAACCTTGGTGGTAAAAGAAAGCGTAATTGCGATGTATGTGAGAAATGGCTATGTGCTTGTGCCAAACTACGGGCAATATATAGGTGTGGATAGTAGCGTGTGTATGCGCAAATCATTATAAGTTCAAAGACATAATTATTTGATAATAAACACATAGGACACATAGATTTATGTAACTCATTGATAATCAAGATTTTATCTTAAACTATGTGTCCTGTGCAGCAATTCCGCATATGGAAAAAATAGAACCACAGATGACACAGATTAAACAGATTAACGCTGATTTTTTTCTGTTTTAACTAAGAAATCATG
>JAYTMW010000527.1:0-2066 GCA_043728105.1 Saprospiraceae bacterium
AAGAATAAGTCAAAATAGGGGCAAGGTTTTGCTTCATTTACTGTATCTTTTAAAGGAATAAACCAATTTTTTATTGCAGGAATATTGACAGAAGCGTCAAGACACACAACTGTATCCTCAAAATTGCCGTTAGGTATAAGATTAGGTTGTGCTTTTGTTTTAAAAAATAAATAAAAGCATAATTGTAAGAGCAACAATTTTTTCATGTAGTGTTGCTGCTTAAAATATCAACAAGTTGCATTTTACAAAGTTGCAAAAATTGTATTAATTATCTGTACTTTTAGCTTAAAAATAAACGTAGATTTGTCTTATTAAAAAGTAAAAACCACTCAAAATTTCCATTTTATGAACAGAAATAAGAAAGTAGTTCTACTAATATTTTCGCTTTTTACAATTCCGTTTTTATTGGCTCAAAAACCAGAAACTTTCGTAGAAAACGACCACGCACCACACGAATTCATTCTGCAACTCATTGATAATCAAGCAATTAAGCGTCTTTCAGATGATTTTCAAAAAGAAAAAATTACATTCCAAAAAGTGGATTGCCTTTCTGAACACATGAAGATTTGGCATCTCAAATTCAATGAAAAGTTGGATGAAAAAACCCTTTTTTCTAAACTCCAAAGCCACCCCTCAGTATTGGTCGTTCAATTCAATCATTACGCCAAATTTCGGAATACAACGCCCAACGACCCGCAATTTAACAGCCAATGGCAGTGGCAAAACACGGGACAAACGGGTGGAAAAGCTGGCGCAGACATCAGTGCAACTCGTGCGTGGGACATCACAACGGGCGGCATGACCACCGATAATGATACCATCGTAGTGGCTGTGATTGACTCTGGCACAGACTTAAATCATCCCGATTTATTGCCCAACCGATGGTTCAATTGGAAAGAAATTCCGAACAATGGCATTGATGATGACAACAATGGTTTTGTGGATGATTTTAGGGGTTGGAACAGTGCCGATAAGAACGATAATGTGGATGGTGGCACGCATGGGTTGAGAGTGGAAGGCATGGTTGGCGGCGTGGGCAACAACAATCGAGGTGGTACGGGCATCAATTGGAAAGTGAAAATCATGTCGGTTCTGACGGGTGGTCTTGAATCTGATATTGTAGCTGCCTACAATTATGTGATGATGCAACGGATGAAATACAACGCCTCAAACGGTAAACAAGGGGCTTATGTGGTGGCTTCTAATTCAAGTTTTGGCGATGCAGGTTTTGCGGCTACGCATCCTTTGTGGTGTGCGGCTTACGATTCGATGGGGCGTGTCGGTATTTTAAGCGCAGGTTCAACCGATAATTCTAACAAAAATGTGGATGTTGAGGGCGATATACCTTCCACTTGCCCAAGCGACTATCTTATTGTAGTAACTTCAACGGATAAAAATGATTTAAAGGCTTCTGATGGAGCGTTTGGTGTGACGCATGTGGACGTGGCTGCTCCGGGTGTAAGTGTTCTCACAACTGCGAGTAATGGAAGCTATGGGTCAGATAGTGGTACATCATTTTCCTCTCCCATTGTGGCTGGCTTGGTCGCACTCGCCTACTCTACTCAATGTTCTGATTTTACCAATTTTTCAAAGACAAATCCAAGTCAAGCGGCTTTGTTTTTGAAAAATAAAATCCTGCAAAATGTGGATGGATTGCCCGATTTAGTCGGCAAAATAAAAACGGGTGGTAGAGTCAATGCTTTTAAAGCTTTGCAAGGTCTTCAAACTTTTTGTAGCACTTGCACACAGCCTTCTTCCATCACTTTTGAGCCTACCACTGCTTCGGTTAAAGTGAATATGAAAGTGCCTGCGAGTGTCAACATAAAAGCACAGTATAGAAAAACAGGTGCAACTGCATGGACTATCATTAATAATCCAACGATACCCCTCAGTATTTTGGGCTTAGAAAAGTGTGGTGATTATGATTTGGAAATCACGAGCGTATGTAGCGGAGGCGCAACAAGTAACGTGTTTGCAACCACTTTCAAATCGGGTGGTTGCTGCGTCAATCCTACAAAAATTAATTTAACCAATGTTAAAGAAAATCAATTTACAGTTACTTTCCC
>JAYTMW010000528.1:0-1591 GCA_043728105.1 Saprospiraceae bacterium
CTCTACCGAAGTGGCTTCATATTTTAAGTCTAATTGAAGTTTGGTTTTATCTCTTGTTGTTTCTTTTACTTCATCAGATACTGAAATTGTAGAAGCAAACAAAGCCGCACCTTTTGCAACAACTGTCATTGGGTCAACAGAAGTATCAACTTTATCAGTTATTTGTTCTTTTAACATTCTGCGTAATATTGGCGAATAAGTTGGACCACCAACAAGAATTAATGCTCCAAGGTCTGCACCTTTTAAATTGTTGCGTTTCAAAACTTCTTTTGTAATATCAATTGTTTTTTGAAAAATCGGCGAAAAAATTATTTCTAAATCTTTTTCATATATTTCTAAATCAATTTCAGGTTCTTCACCATTTTCATCTTCAAATGGTAAGTCTCCAAGATTAGTTAATACTCTTGCTTTATCCTTAAATGAAAGTTCGTTTTTTGCAATTTCTGCATGAAATTTTACTGCTGCTCTTAATAGTTCTTTTTTCGTGGAATCGTTAATTACAAAGTCAATTGCATAATTTTTTTGTAAATAAGGTATTATTAAATTGTCGACAATTGCTTCATCTAAATTCTTTCCTCCAAGCCAAGCATCTCCATCAGTATCTTTAACTGATAAAATTCCTTCCTCAGCTTTAACTAAAGCAACATCAAAAGTTCCACCACCAAAATCGAAAACTAGCCAAAAACCATTCTTATTTTTTGAACTAAGACCATAAGCTGTAGCAGCCGCAACAGGTTCTTGTAAAAGTTCAATATGTTTAAATCCTGCTAATTTAGCCGCTTGCATTGTGGCTTCGTTCTGTGGATTCAAAAACTTAGCTGGAACTGTTATTACTATGGAATTTATATTTTCGTCTTGAACAAGTGTTTTTAACTTCAATAATACTTCACTTGATAACTCTTCAGATGAAAAATTTCTGCCCATATTTGAAGACTCCTCTTTGTGAGTTGTTCCCATTTTTCTTTTGAATTCTATAAAAGTATTCTTTTGTCCATTTTCAAAAGTTTTCAAGGCTCTTGCACTATCGTTTTTTAATACATTGTAAGCTGTGTCACCAACGAGTATATCTTGCTTTCGGCTAAAAGTTATGCAAGAAGGACTTGTATCTTTAAGTGTTTCTGACTTTTTTATAATTGGAACACCATTTTCCATTCTTGCAATTGCCGAATTAGTAGTTCCTAAATCAATGCCGTAATCTATTTTATTTCTCATTTTTAATTTATTTTTTAATATTTTTAGTAGCCAACAGAAACTTCTATTTGGGCTGTTTGAATCATTTTATCATTGTAATTTACTTGTGGTATCAAAACTTTTGAAATTACTTCAGAATCCTTTTCAATGTTTTCATCGGGTATTGAGCTAGCAATTATTACTCTCATGCCTTGATGAAATTGTTTGCCCAATAGTTCGGGCATTTCATATCCATTGGCAGAAAGATTGTCTTTTAGTTTACCTACTGATGCTTGTAATTGTTTTAAACCTTTGGTTTTTATGTCCATCAAATTAATGTTTCTTTCAATTAGATTAATTTCACTTGCAACTTTCAAAGCCAAAGAATGGTCAGGTTCTGCATTTGGTGTTGCTTGTAATG
>JAYTMW010000529.1:0-3100 GCA_043728105.1 Saprospiraceae bacterium
ACTAATGGTGGGCAGTGCATCAGTTGCGGCAATTGTTCGACTTATTGTGAAATGGGCATTGATGTCAGAAGTTATGCTCAAAAAGGTCAAGACATCGTACGGGCTTCGTGCGTGGGTTGTGGCATCTGTTCGGCAGTGTGTCCACGGGGTGTTTTAAAATTAGAGAATGGAGATTTAGATATTAATGAGCGCACCGATGATTTGAGAGCGATTCACATCAGCCGAGATGCGGTGAAAATGTTGTAATCATCTTTTTTTTGTAAAAATACTGAGGGGGGTATAAATTTGACATGTTCTAATTTATACCCCCTCAGTATTTTCAATATTTTATTTATTCACATGCGATTAAAATATTATTCATTCCAGAATCATAACGAATATCCCTCTTTTTTATGTTTATTTCCTTTAAAATCAATATTTTACAAAAAAATAATTAATTATATATATTGAAATTGATATTTGGCACACATTTTGAACTTAGTGTATATGTAAGTTTTGGTTAAAAATTGTAAGATTCGTTTTTGGAGACTCGTAGCGTACGTTCATGCTGCGAGTTTTTTTTATGCCCAAAAATTTAGTGGATAGTTAGTAGTTGATAGTTAGACAGTAATAACTATCAACTATTATAATCTCGTTTGCCGATTCAAAAAATCAAGCAACTTTTTCTTATAGGCTTCTCCGCCTACTTCTCCCACGTTAAAATGCGTGGCTCCGTGAACCGTGTAAAACTCCTTATCTGTTGATTTTAAGGCTTCATAATTTTCTCTATTAAATGCAATTGGAATGTTTTCATCCATATCGCCATGCACGATGAGCATCGGTTGTTCGATGTTTTTACAGGACTCAACGGGGTTTATCGCAAATGGATTGAAATTGGCAATCACCGCTGATTTGCTCAAAACCCTTCGGGCTATCCAACGACTTCTAAATTTGAAATAATCTCGACCATATTCTACCACCACATTTTCTAAGGTATTGAATGTGCTTTCCACGATGCCAAATTTGATGCGTTCATCAAACTCTAAGCATTGCAGAGCCACGGCACCGCCCATAGACGAGCCGTGAATCCCAATTGGCACGTTAGGCAATCTTTTCAAGAGCGAATCGAGCATTTTCGACAAATCTTTTTTCTCATTTTCACCAAATGTGCAAAACGTGCCGCCGCTTTTGCCGTGCGCCCGTTGGTCATATATCAACACGTTGTAGCCTTCGCTTGTAAGGGTTTTGGCAAAAGGAATATTTGATTCCTTGAAGCCGCCGATGCCATGCAAATATACGATGGTGGCCTTTGCCTTCGTGGTGGCTTCAATCAAGTACCCCCTCAGTATTAAGCCGCTATCCACCTCCAAATCGAAAGGTTCATCCCGCAAACCATAGTCGGAAGGCTTTACATTGCTCGTGCGATGCCACGGGCGGATGGGCCAGTGGGGTAAGGCAAACTCAACAATGAGTGCAAATCCAATAATTGCGGAAATAAAAAGTAGTACAATCATACGTAACCAATAACGTTTTATCCATGAGATAATTGAACGTTTGGGTTTATTATTTTTCATGGTGGGTGCTTTGATTTTCAAACGATTAAAGTTATATATTTAATTTCAAAGAAACAAGTGTTGCTCACGAGGGAGTAGTTCCCATTTGATGTATTTACTCACTGTTTTGTGCTTCGCACAAAAGGTGTGCTTGTAAGTTTTTTCTTTCGGGTTGGGTTAATTTTTTCAAGTAGAAATTTTTTCAAAATTTCTACTTGAAAAAATTAACTCAACCCATTTAATCCTTTTTTCTACACGCCTTTTAACGAAGTTAAAACAGTGAGTAAATACATCAAATGAAAACTACACCTTGCTTACGATGTTGAAGAGACAAGAAGGATAGCCATTTTTTTGATGTGACAACATTTTCATTAGTAGGTGTTAGAAAATTTAGAAAATTTAGAAAATTTGCGGTTTGTAGCTGAAAGAGCTGACAGCTTAATAGTTAATTATTTCTAACTAAAAATAACAACGTCATACCTACATGTTTTGAGGTTAACATTCCTTATTATCAAAATTGAAGCACAATTTTGATTTTGCAACGATATTATTTTTTTAAAAATCAAAAAAATAATACTAACAAAAGTACCCAATTTAGGTTATTGAATAAAAAAGAGAAAACTACTTTAAAGGTACTTTTGAAGAGTAGAAGTACAAATTGCCATCAAAAATAGCATAAAGTGGATTTAAGGAGGCTAATATAGCCTTTTTTCGTAGAGGAAGTGGGAAAAACGAGAAATGTACGTACCCTTAAAAAGGTACTAAAAACATTTTATAAATAAAAAAATGTGAGTATTAGAACTAAATTTAATGTATAAATGTTTGGTAATAAAGAAAAGTATTCTGAAATTTGGTCTATGAAAAGTTAATGAGGTGTTAATATATGTCTCCCATACATGTTTTTAGTACCCTGAACGTTTTATATATTACCATTAAAACTCAACAGATGATGCACAAATAAAGAATTTATGTTCATGGGATTATAAGTTTGTTGTTGGAGCTGTCCTGATTTTTTCAGGACGGCTTTTTTTTATTTATGAGAATTTTTGCAATGATAGTTATATATTTTTAAATTATAAAATAATTTAAAAATAAATTTATAAAACATTGAATTTGAACACTTTAACTTTTTAGAGTAATATGTTATAATATGTTTTTTTTTCATTTTATTATAAAAAAATCAAATGATATGTTAATTGCCCATTCAATCCGAGCATTTATTGTTGGAATGGCTTTACTTTGAACTATCAATTATGAAAGGTATATTATTTATCAATTATAGATAATATTATTTCCCTGGTTTTAGTTGGTTTTGTTTGTAATAGTTTGGGGAGGGCAGTATTAAAACTGCCCTCTTTTTTTATGCTTTTTTTGATTCACACAGAGTAGAAAGAGTAAAAGAGATTTTATTACAAATTATCATACTGGATGTACGCTCATACATCATACATCCAACATCGTAAGTGTGGAGACAAAATTATTTAGAACAACTCTTCAAGGGTTTAAAACCCTTGAAGAGTTATAACTTACTGAAAATCAATTGTTTATAAAAATTGATACCCCTCAGT
>JAYTMW010000530.1:0-7480 GCA_043728105.1 Saprospiraceae bacterium
GGCGGTGCTGTGCCAACGGCAACTAATTTTGCTTATATCATTCGTAGAGATACGTTTAACAGCAAATTGGTTGAATACATCAAAATAGACGTAAAAGAGGCAATTGAAAAGCCTTATTCAAAGGAAAACATTCGTTTAATGCCAAACGATTCGCTTTATTTGATGTCGAAAGAGGCTTTTATTGATGAAGGCTACATCAAAGTATCGGGTGCTGTGCGCCGCCCAGGAGAGTATAAATATGCTAAATCATTGACATTGTTCGATGCGCTTGTGATGGCAAACGGTCTTAAATTGGAAGCGGCGACCAATCGAGTAGATGTTTTTAGAATCGTGATTGACAGCATTCAGCCCGTCAGAAATATTGTTGCTACCATTGAGATTGACAAAAATATGAACATCGTGGATGCGCAAAAAAAAGATTTTCAATTAGAACCTTACGACCAAATTGTCGTCAGAACCATTCCAGAATTTAGTTTTCAAAAAATAGTGAATATAACAGGCGAAGTAAAATATCCCGGTCAATATGCTTTGATTGATAAAAATGAGAAATTAACGAGCATTATCCAAAGAGCGGGCGGTATGACAAGTGAGGCATTTGACGCAGGCGCTACGTTATTTCGCTCGCAAGACAATATTGGCTACGTAATTGTGCAATTAAAAGAGGCCATGAAGTCACCAATCTCGAATTTCAACGTCATAATGAAAGAAGGTGATGTTATTGATATTCCAAAGACAAAAGACATCGTGACGCTACAAGGAGCGACCAATGCTTTTGACCTTTATCCAGATAAAGTTTTGAGTTTTGGGAAAATCAATATTGCTTTTGAAGGTGAAAAATCGGCATGGTATTATGTTGATAAATATGGTGCAGGAGTCAGCAAAGATGGTCGTAAAAGACTCATTTCTGTCATTCATCCGAATGGTGAGATACAGAGAACAAAAGATTTTTTCTTCTTTAAAGTCTATCCAAAAGTACAGAAAGGAAGTGTGGTAACAGTCGGTTATGTAGAGAAAAAAGCCGAGAAAAAAGTCAACAAGAAGGAAATTGACTGGAGTAAAGTATTGGCAGATTCGATAGCACAAGCCACGGCACTACTGTCTTTCATACTTTTAATAAACAGTATCAATAATAAATAAAATTGTCTATCTATTGATTGTTGAAAAACCATTTGTGTAAAGTATTGATTTTCAACAATCAATAGATTTATTTTTTAGGAACATGAAATCTTGATTTACTTTAAAAATTTTATTAAAAATAACAAATCATACACAATTCTATTTTCACAAAAAGGCGTTACATTTAGTCAAAATTCTGACATCTTTTTCGCTTGAGTCATTTAACAAAAGTTGTTCGCAGCTTTATTTTACAAACACTTTTTAATCAATTTAAGCTATGGTTATCTTGTACATTGTCGCACTAACTTTTTCGGCGGGCGCATTTCTCAATGCTTTGTCGTCGAATGTCAGGAGAGGTAAACGTTATTATTGAAAAAAACAAACTATTTTAAGTACCAGAATCTCTCCATGCAAAACCTAAACGCAACAGTCATCCCCGAAAGAGTTTTTTAATTAAAATATCTTTCGGGGGTGGAGGTTGACCATAAAAATCAAAACTTTCCATTCCCATTTTTGTTTTCTTTCCATGCTCTTTCGCAATAGTTTCATAACTTTGCATTCAATTTTAACAATTGCCCCAAAATACTGAGGGGGTACTTTTCTGATGACAAAAATGCCTTTGAAGCGTCAAGCCGACGCAATGTTACCTACTCGATGGGGAAATTTTAAATTGGTAGCTTACGCTCGACGCAGTGATGACCCACTACCCCATCTTGCGATGGTTCACGAAAATTTTGATGCCAAGCAACAACCTATTTTGGTGCGTGTGCATAGCGAGTGTATGACAGGTGATGTCTTTCATTCGCACCGTTGCGATTGTGGAGAACAGTTGGATTATGCTCTGCGCATGGCTGCTGAGCGTGGTGGCGTTGTTATTTACTTACGTCAAGAAGGTAGAGGTATCGGTTTAATCAATAAACTCAAAGCCTATCAACTTCAAGACAAAGGACTCAACACGGCCGAAGCCAATCTCAAATTAGGCTTCAAGGCAGATGAACGCACTTATGAAGATGCGAAAACAATTTTAGATGATTTAGGTATTCAAAAAATTACGCTTTTAACCAACAATCCTTTGAAAATCAATTACTTAGAAAAACAAGGCATCGAAATAGTCGCAAGAGAATCCATCATCATAGAATCCAGAGCTGAAAACGCATTTTATCTTCACACCAAACGAGATTTGATGGGTCATTTGTTCTGAATTTAAAATTCATATCTAAAGCCAAAGTTTGACTTTAAGGGATTTTACGACTGATTGATTGTTATGATTTATGGACGTAATTTTCACCGTAGCATCCGTCCAATCACTCACTTTTACGGCCCATGATTCATCAAAATTATAGGTTTTCAAGTCCAAAACCGTTGGTTTTTTCACAAAAAGCATAGCCCCCGTTTTATCATCCGTCACTTCCACGGTCAAGGTATGCAAACCTGATTCATCGGATGTTGTACCTTTTATGACTAATGTCTGTCCGCTCAAAAATTCTTGATTTTCATTCGGTAAAGACACGGAAAGTGAAATATTTGAGGTATTTTCTTTTTTACAGTTTTGAAAAAAAATTAAAAAACTTGCGAGGACAATAAGAGAGCGTGACATTTTTTTCATAATGTTATTCTTTTTTAGTGAGTGTAGTTCCCATTTAATGTATTTACTCACTGTTTTAGCTTCGCTAAAAGGCGTGCGAAAAAAGGACTAAATGGGTTGAGCTAATTTTTTCAAATAGAAATTTTTTCAAAATTTCTATTTGAAAAAATTAGCTCAACCCGAAAGAAAAACTCACAAGAACGCCTTTTGTGCGAAGCACAAAACAGTGAGTAAATACATCAAATGGGAACTACACCCTTTTTTAGTTTGTAATCATACACAATATAATACGGATAAAAGGGCTCAACAGATTCTTAGAGCATATTTCTTATAAATAAGTGTCAAGACAAAATTATGTAATACTAAACACATAGGCACATAGGACACATAGAAGTTACATAAAATGTTGATTATCAAGCCTTTATACATAATACTATGTGTCCTATGTGCCTATATGTTTAATTTTGTCATAGCACTTAGAATGTTTTGTTTAGCAAAAAGTAAAATTACACTTTCGATTTTTCCATAATCATATCACTGTAAGAATGGGTTAATAAATCCACTTCTTGAATGTCAAAAATGCTCATAAAAAAAGAACATTGTTGCAAAAGCTCCTCATAGTTAAGTGACCCGTCGCTATCAATCGCCTCAATTTCAACAAATTGACCCAAGCCCAAAACATCATCCAAATGAAATTTCACATTATCTATAAAAAATATTTTTCGCTGTTTATCTACTACCGCTAAAACGCCATTTGTTTTTTCTAAAATAGCTTTTAGTGAAGCCTCAGGCTGCACTTGATAGAGAATTATCTCGCTTTTTTTAGGGCCCGCTTGGTTGGGTCGGTCATAAAAAATCAACGTATTTTCTATATTGCCTTCCCTCAATTTTAATCGCCCGTTTGGCACTTTAAAATAGGTATCAATTTGGTGGTCTAAGCCAATGAAGCGAGCTTGGCGGGCTATCAAAATTTGCTCAATCTGAGCGTGATTACTACATTTTGCCTTTATTTCTACGTTCAAATGACCCATTCTACTTAATATTTTACTTATTTTTTTTTAATCAATAATTATTTTTGTTTGAAAGCAGCAATAGCATTTTTTGTAAAATCAGACAAAACCAAACGCCCGCTGATAGCTGCTCGTTCAGAAAGCAAATCTTCCCACCCCTCAGTATTTTGCCAAAAAACACGCTTCATTTCACACATTGCTTCGGGATTATAGGTTTTTATTTTTTCTAAAAAAGAAACCAAATAAGCATTCAATTGAGCATTTGTTTCAAAAACATCATTAAAAAGCCCTTTTTCTTTCGCCCATTGCGCCGTATGCCACTCCGAAGCGTTGATAGCCAACTCACTAAAAGCCGATAAACCCATCTTGCGTTCGACGGCGGGGCCAATGACAAAAGGGCCAATGCCAACTGCCAATTCGCTTAATTTAATGCTTGCAAACTGAGTAGCCAAGCAGTAATCCGCCGCCGCACAGATGCCTACTCCGCCACCTATTGCTCGCCCTTGCGCCCTCACAATGATAAATTTTGGACACTTTCGCATCGCATTTATGACGTTGGCAAAACCACTGAAAAACCGATGACCCGTTTCAAAATCTTCGATACTTGACAGTTCATCGAAGCTCGCTCCTGCGCAAAAGGTTTTATCGCCCTCACTCCCCAAAACGACGGCTAATACTGAGGGGTCTGCACCCGCTTCAACTATTGCAGCTACCAATTGTCCTAAAAGGTTGGAAGGCAACGAATTATGAGAAGGATGGTAGAAAGTAATGTACGAAATCCTATCTTCAATCGTTGAAATAACATGCCCTACCTGTGTTACGCTCATTTTTTATCTTGTTTTATTTTAATTCAAAAAGAGAGATAAAAATGGGTTCTGTTCTTAACTCGCCCCAAAGATAATTTTTCCAAAAATAAAATTTAAGAACCTTCATTATTTCACCTTTTTTTGTCAAAAATACTGAGGGGTATCCTTTTTTTAACTTACCTTTATTTTAATAAATTAATTTTCAAAAAAAATAAATTGCCCACAATTATTCAAACAAAGGCAGCATAATTTTAAATGGTGGCGTTTTATCATCGAATCTGAAGCGCAGAACGATGAAAATAATACAGAACGCAACCTAACTTCACCAACGGACTCAACTACAGAATGGATTTAGCATTATCATTTGAATATCAAGAGCGTGACCTCATACAAGCATGTGTTGCCCGTGAACGTTGGGCACAACAGAAATTGTATGAAGAATTTTATGGCAAAATGATGGGCGTATGCCTTCGTTATGCTAACAGCGACGACGATGCGCTCGACATCATGCACGAGGGCTTTATTAAAGTCTTCAAACATATTGCATCTTATCAACCAGGCACGGCTCTATCGGCTTGGATTCGCCGCATCATGGTCAACACTGCCATTGATTATTATCGAAAAAACACCCGCCGTCGTACCGATGATTTAGAAACAGCTTACGATTTGAGCAGCGGCGATGCAGATGCCATCAGCCAATGCTCAGAACAAGATATTTTGCAAGCCATTACACAGTTGACTCCCGCTTACAGAACGGTATTCAATTTGTATGTCATAGAAGGATTTTCGCACAGAGAAATTTCAGAACAGTTAGATATTACAGAAAGTACATCACGGTCAAATTTGGTGAAAGCTCGTTTAAAGTTACAAGCAATTTTGACAAGTAAAAATGCTATTTTGAAAAATGGAGAATAATATAGATCATATCATAGATAAAAAAATACAGGAGGCGATGGGCGACTTTGAAGTCCCTTATCAGTCCTCGCATTGGGATAAAATGGCGGATAAAATGGCTCAAATTGAGGCGCAAGAAACGCAATTTGATGACTCCGTGCGAAGCCGTTTGACGAATGTCGAGAAAAAATTTGAACCAAGTCATTGGACTGCTATGGCTTCTCAACTCGATAAATTAGACGTTGAAGATACCTCTTTTGACAACACCGTGCGGGAGCGAGTGGAGCGTATGGAAGCTCAATATAGCTCATCTCATTGGGAAATGATGAATAAGCAATTGGATCAACATTTTACGTTGAAAGGTAAAATAGTACGTTATAAAATTATCGAGGTTAGCTTGATGTTGTTGGCACTTTTCACCGCTTTTAACGTGTTGGAAAGCGACAGAACGTCTGCTGAAAAAGGTCTTGAGATTCCGTTGATAAAGACAGAGCAAAACATACAACCAAGCAAAGCCACTGAGCCTAAATCTTTCAACAGTGGCTATGATTGGCGCAAGCAAAAGGACAATAAAAACAGTAAAAACAATAAAAACAGTAAAAAACAGCAATCTAATCAGCCAATTGTTTCTACGCAAACCGTTGATAACCAATATGTTACGAACGGAAATTCTGAAAATAATTTGAATAATAATACTACAAATGGTTCAATTCAAAATCCGTTACAAGCCGTTCAAAATGAAAAAAATGGCTTAAATACTGAGGGGGTAAACACAATTGTTACAACGGTTGAAAACAATGCTACTACTTCAGAAAACGCTTCAAAAGCTGTAAATACTGAGGGGGTAGCTTCAATGATTCATCCGCATGATGCAGTTGCAACTTTATCTAAAAAAGCCTTTAATACATTAAATGTTGCTTCTGAATTGCCCTTGGCTAATTTGGATTTAAACGCCATTACTAACAATTTGAATAAAGCAAATGGCGTAGATGTAGCTGAGGCAATTAACGTTTTGAGACCAAAAGCTTTGTCAATTGTAAGTATGTATGATAAGTTGGAAATGCCCGCAGCTAAGAAAAATCAGTGGTGGCGTTTTGGTTTGTTTGGTACATCAAGTTCAGATATAGCTGAAACCGACTACACCGCAAATGATGTTTTGAGAAATGCCATTAATATAGCTGCGGGCAATAGAGGATTAGGATTTACAGTGGGTTATAAAGTTGGTAAATTTGAATTGGAATCTGGATTAGTCTTTAAACACAAGGAATATGCGCCCAAAAGTGTAGATGTTTTAACGGGTAGTCTTATTAAAGGTAATTTAACCAATGTTGTTTCCTCTGATTTGGTCAAATTGAATGTAATTAGTATTCCATTAAATCTAAATTATAGCTTTATAGACTCTAAACGCTTCAATTTTTACGCTTCCTTAGGTGTTACCACAAACATTGCGACGGGTATTAACGCCATTTATCCCTCTGAAATTAACATTGACGCAATAAAACAAAAGTTAGATGTAACGAATGCAAATTTGAAAAGCCCCGACCTTAATAGTTTTGTGAAAGAAATAGACATTGCCTTATATCCTAAAGGCATGTTCGATGATTTTAAATTTAAAGAAAACTACTATTTCACAGCGCAGGCTTCTTTAGGTTTAGAATATAAAATGAGTTCATTTGCAAGTCTGTTTTTACAAACAGGTTATGAGCAGCACATTTTGCAATGGGGCATAGGCTCTCGCAACGACCGAATTAGCTCTTTCAACCTTCAAGCAGGAGCGAAAATGAGCTTTGGCAAAACTAAGTTTTAAGATTAAAAAAAATCTAATAAATATGTGAGCCCATCGAAATCAATAAATGATTTTGATGGGCTCAATTTTTTTGCGTTTTATTCCATAAAAAAAACTATTTTTGTAACCAGTTTTAAATAAGAAAATTTTTTCAAAAAAATATAAAATTAAATTATAATGGGTAAAGGCGATAAAAGAACAAAGAAAGGCAAAATCGTTAGAGGTTCTCACGGTAAAAGCCGTCCAAAGAAAGTAGTTAAAGCAGTTGCTAAAAAAGAAGAAG
>JAYTMW010000531.1:0-12251 GCA_043728105.1 Saprospiraceae bacterium
TTTGCTTGTGATGAATCGGTTCGGACGGGGCGGGTAGTGAGGCTGTGAGAGGCCCCTCAGTATTTTTCGTATTTTCATCAAAACAAAAGGCTAACATTACGTTAGCCTTTTGTTCTTCCTGTATCAATTATCTTGTTTAAATTTCTGTTGAATAGATTGTACATACTCAATAGAAACATCGAAGCTATCAGCTATAAACTCAGCACTTAGCCCTTGATTGAGCATAACAAATATGCCTTTCTCCATTTTTGTAATAGCTATTTCAATTTCCTTTGATTTTACTTCAATTTCCTTTGATTTTACTTCAATTGCGGCCTCAGCCTTAATAGCCCGTTTTTCGTAGCTAACAGCCGCCAAAATATCTTCTGTTGTTTCGTACTTTGCCATAATATCTTTTTTTTCTTCAAAAATACGTTCCTTTTTGTAATCCGCAAATTCAATTATCTTGTTTAAATTTCTGTTGAATAGATTGCACATACTCAATAGAAACATCAAAGCTGTTAGCTATAAATTCAGCACTTAGCCCTTGATTGAGCATAGCAAATATGCCTTTCTCCATTTTTGTAACAGCTATTTCAATTTCTTTTGATTTTACTTCAATTTCTTTTGATTTTACTTCAATTGCAGCCTCAGCCTTAATAGCCCGTTTTTCATAGCTAACAGCCGCCAAAATATCTTCTGTTGTTTCGTACTTTGCCATAATATCTTTTTTTTCTTCAAAAATACATTCTTTTTTGTAATCTGCAAATTTTAAATGCGCTTCAATAAAATTTAATACGATTTCAACTATATCTCTTGAAAAACCTTCGCTGTATAGTCTTCGCACCAATGGTAAATACAAATTAATTTTTGTATCGTCATTTAACTTCTTTGATTGCGTTCCGTAATACGCAATCTCCATGATGATAGAAATAATGTCTTTGGGTATAATTTGTGGATTTGGAGGATTATCCAATACCTTATATGTATGAAAAATTGTTTGTTTACTTGAACCCCATGTACTAACAGAGTATTCTTTGGGGTGATAAAGCGGGTCACTATCCGTGAAAATACAAAGCATGGCGGGGTTTTGTCCAAATAAATCTTCAATCCGATAACTCATTTGATGCACTCTTTGGGCAAATTCTGCCTCAACGTATCCTTGCACTTCAACGTGTAACAAAACCCAAATTGTCTCACCACTTTTGAGATATAATTTTACCAAAACATCGGCGATTCGATTTTTAAGTTTTGCTTTTGAAAGTAGTTTATTCAACTCTTTATCCAAAAACTCCACACCTTTTCCCCAATCAACATCATCAGAATATTGGGGAAAGAAAAACTGTACAAATTGAGGCATTAATAGGCGGAAGGCAGCTTTCCATGCTTGATCAGGTTGAGTCATCTCGTTGTATGTTTACAAATTGAAAAACCAAATGTACTGTATAGTTTCTTCAATCTATCAAAACTCAACGTCAATTTTGATGTATTTATTTAACCTATAAATTAAAAATAATTTAAAAAATTAGGAAGAGATAAATGAGCTTACCCCCTCAGTATTTCCCACAAAAACCTACTCACATTTCGCCTTATTATCCTTCACAAAATACCGCCGATAAGCCTTAGACTTCGGATTCATGCACCCCTCCAAATTCAAAATTTCGATATTCCTAAAATCAATCGGCTGCCCTTCGCTTTGCATGGCAATAAAACCCGTGCTTAATAACTTACCATCTTGCTTAATTTTTGGGTCAAAACCGTTGGCAACGCCGCCGCCAATTTGTGGCTTTGAATATTGCAAAACGGTATCGCCATTGATGATGTGGGTGATGAGCGAATCGCCTAAAACGATTAATTCAGCCCGCACCCATTGTTCGCCTTCGTAGGTTTTTGACGTGGATTCGATGCAATGGCGTGGGTCAATTTGTCCTTTGAAAATCACGTCTGTTCCTGGCGAACACATGTTGCCCGTTGGTCGAGGTTTGCCGTCGCCCAAGCCTGCGAGGAATTGCATTTCAACGGAAATGGGCCAATCTTGCTCCTTGGGCATCGTGCGTGGGTCTTGCGAATGGAACATCACACCACTGTTTTTGATGGTATAACTCGGTGCATCCTTGCGCCATTCGCCCACGAAACGGTATTCGACTTTGAAGTGATAATAAGAAAAAGGCGTATCATAATAAAGGTGTCCGTAACGATTGTTGAACGAATCATATTGGTCATAACGCACTTTCATTATGCCATCTTCAACTCGAAAAGTGTTGCCATAATTATCACCTACTTCGTGGTGAAAAATTTTGACCATCCAATTTTTGAGGTCTTTGCCGTTGAAAAGTGTCTGCCAATCTTTATTATCCGCTTCATTTTTCGTCGTTACGCAACTTGTGTAAATTAAAATCGCAATAATTATTAGAGGAAGGTAGTTTTGTTTTTTTGCTAAAATAAAGTTTTTCATCGTTACCATTTTTAAATTATAAAGCAACAATTTACAAGACTTTATTGGTTCTTTAAATGTTTTTAAGGTTTAATTTTACCTTTACACACATAATTCTTATTTCTTAATTTTTAATTCAAAATGGCACATCCTTGGCACGACGTTTCGGTCGGTAAAAATTCACCTGAATTGGTTAACGGCATCGTTGAAATTCCGAAAGGTTCACGGGCAAAATATGAGATTGATAAAGAGAGCGGTTTAATCAAACTCGACCGTGTTCTGTACGGCTCGATGATGTATCCAGCCCACTATGGCATCATTCCGCAAACGCTTTTTGACGATGGCGACCCGTTGGATATTTTGATTTTGACCCAAGTGCCACTCGTGCCTTTGACCCTCGTTTCGTGTCGCATCATAGGTGTGATGCGCATGATTGACCAAGGCGTACCCGATGATAAAATTTTAGCTGTGGCGGAGAAGGATCCCTCAGTATTTCACATTCAAAACATCGAAGATTTGCCGCAGCTTTTTCTCGAAGAATTGAGAAATTTCTTTGAAAATTATACAAAATTAGAAGGTAAAAGCGTGCAAGTGCCAGAGTTTTTGGGTAAGGAGGTGGCTTATGCAGCGTTGGCACATAGCGTTGAATTGTATGATGAGAAGTTTAAAAACCAAATACCTTATTGATGCGAGTAATGCACTTTTAGATATTTTTTTTAGGAAAAACGAAGAGGTAGCTCCGCAAATACTTGGTCGGTCTGTTTTTTCACAATTCGAAATCTCAGGCATTTGCGGAGCTACCTCTTCGTTTTTCCTAAAAAAATATCTAACAGTGCAAATAGTGGCTTTCGTATGTATGATGAGAAGTTTAAAAAATAGGCGTTTATAACCCTCCAAGAGTTTGAAACTCTTGGAGGGTTAAAATCAAAATAATAACTGCCATTTTGTCATATTTTTCATTTTAAAAACGTATTTTTGCGGTCTTGAATGACAAAAGATGTTAAATATTCAAAGATTTTTACACGGATTAAAGGATTTTAAGGATTATTAGATTTTTTAGATTAAAAAAAAAGAAAATCCTGTAATCATTAAAATCCTTTAATCCGTGTAAAAAATTCTTTTAATCATTACGATAATTAAATTTTTATAGCAATGTTATACGACAATAATCCAACACTCGACATCTTAGATTTGCCTTCAAAAAAGCACGATGAAGAGCGTCAAGGCGAGGTTTTATTCGCTGAATTTGCGGACGGTGCGGCTGATTCGGGCGTTAAAAAATTCTACATCGAAAGCTACGGCTGCCAAATGAATTTTTCGGATTCTGAAATCGTGGCTTCCATTCTCGGCGAGTCGGGTTTCAAACCAACCCGCATGATGGAAGCGGCGGATTTGATATTGGTGAACACCTGTTCCATCCGTGAAAAAGCGGAAGATACGGTGCGCAAACGACTAAAAGTGTTTGGTGTTTCTAAAAAACCAACGGCATTGGTGGGTGTTTTGGGCTGCATGGCGGAGCGTTTGAAAGCCAAGTTTTTGGAGGAAGAAAAATTGGTAGATTTGGTCGTTGGGCCCGATGCTTATCGCACTTTGCCGAGCTTGATTGAGTCGGCAGAAGATGGTGAGAAGGGCGTTAATGTGTTGTTATCTCGTGAAGAAACCTACGCCGATATTGCGCCTGTTCGCTTGGATTCAAACGGCATTACAGCGTTTATTTCCATCATGCGTGGGTGCGATAATATGTGTTCGTTCTGCGTTGTGCCTTTCACACGGGGGCGTGAGCGAAGTCGTGACCCCCTCAGTATTGTGGCAGAAGCGAGGGATTTATTTGAGCGTGGGTATCGTGAAGTGACGCTTTTGGGTCAAAATGTGGACTCTTACAAGTGGAAAAACCCAGAAACGGGCAATATTGAAGTCAATTTTGCTCAACTCATGGAAATGACGGCCTTGATTCATCCCGATTTGCGGGTGCGTTTTTCGACCTCACATCCAAAAGATATTAACGACGATGTGTTGTTTACGATGGCTAAATATGAAAATATTTGCAACTATATTCACCTACCCGTTCAAAGCGGAAACAGCCGTATTTTGAAGTTGATGAACCGCACTTACGACCGTGATTGGTACATCCAAAAAGTAGATCGCATTTACGAAATCATCCCCGATTGCGCTATTTCAAGCGACATGATTTCGGGCTTCTGCACCGAGACCGAAGAGGAACATCAAGACACTTTGAGCGTCATGGAACACGCCAAATATACAATGGCTTACATGTTTTTTTACTCTGAACGCCCCGGCACACCCGCCGCTAAAAAATATGCGGATGATGTTCCTTTGGAAGTAAAGACCCGTCGTTTGAATGAGATTATTCGGATGCAAAAACATTTGTCTTTGATTCAAAATAAAGAAGACCTCGGCAAAACTTTTAAGGTATTGATTGACGGTGATTCCAAAAAATCAGATAAGGAATTTAAAGGACGTAATTCTCAAAATAAAGTGATTGTTTTTCCGAAACAAGAAGGGCTTAAATTGGGTCAATATTGTATGGTGCATGTGACGAGTGTGACGAGTGGTACTTTGATTGGGGAAGTTGTAAATGATTGATTTTCAATAAGTTAGCTATGTCAAAAGTAGAAGAACCACAAGGTGAATATCGCCGAATTCCAAAGAAAATTTCTTTGGAAGAATATTGGGAACTTGAATTTATTTCCGAAGGACGGTATGAATATCACGATGGTGTGTTGGTCGAAATGACTTACACATCCGAGCCGCATGGTCAGATTTGTAGTAATATAAATCGTCTCATTGGTAACTGCATTTTAGAAAAAGATTGCAATGTTTATTCAGAAAACAGGATGGTTTATATTCCAGAATGTAACAAAAATTTCTATCCCGATATTGTGCTTGTTTGTGGAAAACATGATTTGAGGCCAGTATCGAAAAATATGAGAGCCACGATGAACCCCTCCGTAGTGATTGAAGTTTTGTCGGATTCGACCGAAGATTTTGATAAAACCACTAAAACGAGGTGTTATAAAAAGATAAAAAGTATTCAACAAATCATTTTTGTCAATCAAACCGATAAATATGTTCGCACTTTGAAAAGAACTGACGATGCTCGAATTTGGTTGGAAATTGATGCGTATGATGATGACGATATAGTAGAAGTTGGTGAATGTAAATTGATGATTAAAGAGATTTATCATCGGGTGGCGCTTGATTTTGAGCCAGAGAATTTGAGTGATGTTTAAAAATACTGAGGGGGTACTTCCTTTCTTAATTAATTGAAAATCAATACGTTATAAATGTCAAAAGTTGAAGAACCGCAAGGTGAATATCGCCGTATTCCGAAGAAAGTATCTTTGGAAATGTACTTAAAAATGATTGCAGATGGCACAAGCCGTTTGGAATATCACGATGGAGAAATTGTGGATATTAAATCTGCAACCGATGCTCACGGTATGATTTGCACGAACTTGACGGCACTTTTGAAAAGTTGTATGAGAGAAAATGACTGCAAATTATATGCGGGTGATAGAGAGGTTTGGGTAGCTGATTGCAACAAAGTTTATTATCCTGACCTTGTTGTGGTTTGTGGAGAACACGAATTAAAAGAGATGTCTGAAAATGTAAAAGCAACCATAAATCCTTCAATCATTATCGAGGTATTATCTGATTCTACTAAAAATTATGATTTAACAAAAAAATCGAAATGTTATAAAAAATTAAGTAGTCTTAAACAAATTATACTTGTTTGGCAAGATGAACCTTTTGTAATGGTTAAAAATAAAAACGATAAAGGCGAGTGGGTCGAATCTGACTATTCAGAGGAGGAGGATGAAGTTGAAATAGGGCATTGTAAAGTGACAATAAAAGAGATTTACGAGGATGTTGATTTTGAAAACAAACCTGAAAGAGTAAGTGATTCGCAAAAATACTGAGGGGCCTCTCAAACATATATATAATACTTAAAACCTATAAAATATTGATTTTGAATAATTTGCAAAAATATTCAAAATAAACACACACGAAATAAATACTATGGCAAATCCATTACAATCCATAAAACAACGTTACGGTATCATCGGCACATCGAAGCTGTTGGATGCCGCTTTGGATACCGCAACACGGGTGGCGGCTACCGAACTCACGGTCTTGATTCAAGGTGAAAGTGGCGTTGGTAAAGAGGCATTTTCTAAAATTATTCATTCTCTTTCGGCTCGAAAACACAACCAATTTATTGCCATAAATTGCGGGGCAATTCCAGAAGGCACGATTAATTCTGAACTTTTTGGACACGAAAAAGGGGCTTTCACGGGGGCGGTGAATGAACGAAAAGGCTATTTTGAAACGGTCAACGGCGGTACTATTTTTTTGGATGAAATTGGTGAAATGCCGATGGATACACAAGCACTTTTGCTACGGGTTTTGGAAAATGGCGAGTACGTGCGTGTGGGTGCATCGAAGGTTGAAAAAACCGATGTGCGGGTCATCACTGCCACAAATGTTAACTTAGAAGAAGCGGTAAAAAGAGGAAGATTTAGAGAAGATTTGTTTTATCGTTTGAATACCGTTCCGATTAGAGTACCTTCTTTGAAAGAGCGTCCCGAAGATGTGTATCCCCTTTTTAGAAAATTTTGCGTTGATTTTGCTGAAAAATACCGCACGACAACCATACAATTAGACGATAGAGCTCGCCTTATTTTAGAGCGTTACACTTGGCCTGGCAACATACGTGAGTTGAAAAACGTTGCAGAACAGTTATCTGTTTTATCGGAAGAAAAATTGATAAAAGGGGAAGATTTGATGGAAAATATGCCGCATCTTTTGAACCGCCCTTTGCCCGCAGCTCAACGGAAAAGTGAGTCGAATTTTGAAGAGCGAGACATCATGTATAAGTTGCTTTTTGACATGAAAAACGACTTGAATTATCTCAAAACGGTCATTGCCGAATTGATTAAAAATAATAATTTGAGTGTGCCTAAGTCATTGAATATCAATAATTTAGGTTTGCCATCGGGCAATGGTTACACGCAAAATAACTTTACAGACAACCGTCCAATATCGAGGGATTTTATACCCAATGATCGTCCTTATTTTGAAGAAAATCAAGAGGAATATACCATCGAACCTGACGAAAACAACAACGGATATGGGCAGCCTATTCTCATCACAAAACCCAACGGCAATGGTTTTGACCAACACGCCGAAGTGGTGGATGAAAGCCTTCGATTGGACGATGCCGAAAAGATTTTTATCATTCGGGCTTTGAAAAAACACAACGGTAGACGCAATGAAGCGGCAAAAGATTTGGCAATTTCTGAACGGACTTTGTATCGGAAAATTAAGGAATACGGGTTGGAATAACATGTATCAGAGTTGACAACTTTTTAAAAGTTGTCAACTCTAAAATCGTGCAGTATCAACTCTGAAATCGTGTAATACATTGAAAAACAATTACTTATGAATATCAAATATTTCAAATTTATACTTTTTGCAACTGCAATATACCTCTCACAAATGGGTTGTTACTCCCTACGTGGTGTAACAATTGACCCTGCGGCAAAGACATATTCCGTGACCCTTTTTACAAACAATGCCTCGGCTGCCCCGCCTACCCTTGCGCAAAATTTTACGGAGCGTTTGAAGGATAAAGTGCGGAACAATACCCGCCTTAGCCTCACAAATACTGAGGGGGCCGACTTGGCGTTTAGTGGTCAAGTGTCGAGCTATGATGTGTCTGCCGTGTCACCGCAACCGAATCAACCTGCGGCATTTAACCAATTGCGGATTTCGATAAATGTGGAGGTTGTAGATGGCAAAAATGAGAAGGCTTCTTGGAAACAAACGTTCTCTTTTCAAGCGGATTTCCCGGGTAGTTCCCAACTTTTGACGGTGCAAGATCAATTGATAAAACAGATTACGGATAAACTTTTGGAAGATATTTTTAATAAGGCTTTTACGGAAAATTGGTAGGTTCTGATTTTTTTCTTATTTTGCGAAATAATTTATATAAACCTTTGATTTTCAATATATTAAGAATGAAATGAGTGAAATTTTTTGTCTTTTTTTTGAAACAAAACTTGTCCCGACCTTCATCGGGATAGGCACATAGGACACATAGTTTTTTGTCATTCAGTAGGAATCCTTTTGTGCATTGTAAAGGATTCTTACTGAATGACAAAAAACTATGTGTCCTATGTTTTAAAAAAAAACTTCAATTAGACAATAGTTTTTTACTCATTTCTACCACATTCAGCATCAAAAAAAAAATGACAAACGAACAACTCACAGCCTATTTGCAGGACGAATCGTATATCTATACGCTCTCGTATGAGGAATTGAAAACCCTTGTGGTGCAGTATCCTTATGCCTCAAATTTGCGTGTTTTGTTGTTGAAAAAATCATACATTGAACAAAATAAAGATTATGATAGAAATTTACAAATGGCTTCTACCTATTCCACAAATCGGAAACATTTGTATAAGTTGATTAGAAATTTGAAGCAATTGGAACGTGCGCCGCAAAACGTTATTCTGGGTGAAGATTTTTTAGAATTGGCTTCGTTGAGTGATATTGGAAAACTAAAAGGCGAGCGTGATTGGGTTGAGTTGAAAGAAGATAATGCCGTGGGTGCAGCGTTTAGTTCTGATATGAGTTTTGATTTTAGTAATGATGTAGTTACAGATTTAGGCAATAATATTTCTGATATAAATGTAGAAGAAGAACCCATCATAGATTTGTCAAAACAAACAGAAGTATTTGATAATCAATTGATTACGAAAGAGGAATTTATTATAAGTGAAGAATACAGTCAAAAAAATACCCAAAATACTGAGGGGCCCCTTTTGACAAACGAACCCGTTTTAGACCTTTCAAATGATGTAAAAAAAAATGGAAATTTGATTGATACACCTATTGTACTTGATCCTGAATGGGATAGTTTGGTCGGTGAAATTGTCCATGATTATACACATCCGACTACTGAAACACCCGTTGAAAAAGAGTCAGTTGTTCAGCCAGAGGAAAGCATAAAGGAAGAAGTTATTGATTTATCCAACATAGATAATTTGATTTCTTTGACAGAAAACGCATCATGGAATAAATCTTTTTTTGATAATAATAATCGTATTTTAAATTTTGAAGAACCTATAATTTCCGAAAATTTATCATCAAGTGTTTTAGAAGAAATAGAAAAAAGTGAACCCATTTTCGAAGATTTAGAAGAGCCTGTTTTATCTATTTTTTCTAAGGAAAATAAAGAAGATTATAGTACCATAGATGCACCGATTGAGACACCACAAATCGTCGAAGAAGAGCCTGTTGAAACCGTTATTCCAGTAGATGTTGCACCTATAATTGTTGAAGAAAAAGCGGTTGAAAAAGAGACAGAAATAGAAACTAAGCCTGCCGTTGAACTTGAAATCGTCAACGAAGAAAAAGCTAAAATTACAGAAGTTATTACGCCAAAAACGGACGCTCAAAAAGTGAGTTTTACGGATTGGTTGCGACAATTTAAAGCCGCTTCATCGGTGGTTGAAGCTAAAACTCAAACGAATACTATCGTCGCAAAACCCGATGAAAAGCCATTAGAAAACGACATCAAAAAAACAGCAAATATTATAACGAGGGATGAATCGCGAACAAATGATTTTGTAGCACAACAGACTGAAAGCATTGACAATCAATCTGTTACAAATGATAAAAATATGCGCTTTATCAATAGTGACCACCTTGCGGAAATGTTTGAAACACCGCAATCCGCACCCGAAAATCTTTTTGGGTTACAAGAAAAAGAGGTAGTAAAATCCGAAGATATTGAAGCTGAAAAGCCTTCGGTTGATTTTGAAAAATTGATGCAAGCTAAGACCTCTGACATCATTTCGGATTTCGCTGCCGATGCTCAAAATAGGGCTTCAAAACCCGAAAATACTGAGGGACCACCTTCTCAAAATATTGTCGAAAATCAAGCATCTACCCACGACGACAACTACACATTAAACGTGTCGTTTGATGCTGAAAGTGAGGATGACGAGGACGAAGACGACGCATTGGAAAAGGAAAAAAAGAAGAAGAAAAAGAAAAAGAAAATGCACGATTTGGCAGCCCGAAGTTTGGAGCAAGACGACGAAATAGTGTCCGAAATGTTAGCAAATATATTGGCACTGCAAGGGCATAAAAAACAAGCAAAAGCGATGTATGAAAAATTATGCTTGTTATTTCCAGAAAAAAAGGGTTATTTTGCAGCCAAAATTGAAAAATTACGTACATAATTAATGATGAGTTATAAATTATGAATGATGAATTTTCAGACAATTCATCATTTATCATTCATACTTCATCATTAAAGATTAATATTTTACATTAAAAAGATAAAAAATGATTAACTTATTAACTGTTTTGATAGCAATTATTGCTTTTTTGTTGATTATAGCTGTTTTGGTTCAAAACCCAAAAGGCGGTGGTATTGACTCAACTTATGGTTCAGGTGCCAACCAAATGTTCGGTGCAGCCCGCTCGGCTGATGCGATTGAAAAAATCACGTGGTATTTGGCGGCGGCTTTGTTCGTGTTGTGCATTGCGTCTTATTTCTTTATTTCAAAAGGAACGGCGGCTAACGAAATTCAGTTATTGTCGAAGTAATGCGTATTGCGTCGTGAGTATTGCGATTGCGTAAACAATAAAAAAGTAGAAAGATGTAGGGTCACGCCTCGCTTTCTACTTTTTCTGTTTTGGGAAATGTGTGATTCATTGATAATCAATTTATTAAACAAAAAAAAGACTACAAATACTGAGGGGGTGCCTAAGTTGCAATAAATTCATTAAAAGCCATTAAAGCAGAACCCAGAAAAACAACAATATCAATCCTCCTACACACTTTCCAATCCCCAACAAACAGAAATTTTCTTTTTTGACAAAATGTCAAATCAAATCTACTTTTCCTCAATTTTTTGCTACATTTGCGCCGCTTTTGGCAGTGAACCTGCAATTTTGGCAGTCAAAAATCAATTGGCAAAAGAATTGAAGTTAGTGGATAACGGGTAGTGGATATTTTCCACAACTATCAAACTATTCATCTATCCCTTAACAACTATCAACTAAATAATTTTTTTTAACCAATACAAAATCATAACTCGACTATGAAGCCGATAAATGACAGAGTAGTAGTGAAACCCGCACCTGCTGAGGAGAAAACTAAGGGCGGCATCATCATCCCCGACACCGCAAAAGAAAAACCACAACGTGGCGAAGTAGTTGCCGTGGGCCCGGGTAAAGACGGCAAAGCATTGTCCGTTAAAAAAGGAGACATCGTACTTTATGGCAAGTATTCTGGACAAGAATTAAGCTACGAGGGTGAAGATTTCCTCATCATGCGTGAAGACGATATTTTGGTGGTTCTTTAATGTAATGATGAATGATAAATGATGAATTTTGTAAAGTATTGATTATCAATGTTTTGTGAAGTTTTAAATCTAATTTATTTTTCTGTTTTATTTAGAAAACTATAACTCTATCTTTCGCAATTTTCGTGAAAATACTGAGGGGGTACTTCCTTTCAATTAAGAATTAAAAAATTTGGGCTGTATCGTATTGATTTTCAATGGTTTAGCTCTATTTAATTTAATTCTCTTAATCTTCTTTTCACTCATTTCTACTTAATCTGGATATTTTTTTTGAAGAATCATGTTCTATTTATTCTTCAAAATTCTATTAATTCTGATTATCATTTACAAATTTTAAAAAACAGACATAATCATGGCAAAGGATATAACCTTTAATAGTGATGCTCGTGAGAAACTAAAATCGGGTATTGATGCTTTGGCTGACGCAGTTAAAG